>WTIY01000238.1 GCA_011525065.1 Flavobacteriales bacterium | reverse complement strand
CTGGGTGAAAACTAATCGACTCATTATGGTACTTCTGGCATGTGGGTGGGCGTTTGGCCCTCCCCTATTTGCACAAGAAACCGAAGCTCAAAATTCTGAGAATCAACCCGCATTGACCAATGATTTGATCGAAGTCGATGAAGTGGTGACCGCGGTAAGCGAATTGCCCTATGATGCTTTAGCCCCGGCACGAGCGGCATTTTATTCAGCAGTACTGCCTGGACTTGGACAAGCCTACAATAAGAAATACTGGAAAATTCCTGTAGTTTATGGGGGAATCGCTGCCGGTATTTATTTTTATCAAAGAAATACCAAAGACTACAATCGTTTCAGAGATGCCTACAAAAGACGACTCGCTGGCTATCAAGATGATGAATTTCAGGGAGTCTCAGACGCCCGTCTGCGGGATGCACAGAAAACAGCCGGTCGAAATCGCGATGTCAGTTTAGCCATGGCCATAGGCGTTTATCTGCTCAACATCCTAGATGCCAATGTCGACGCCCATTTGCTGCGATATAATCTGAATGAGAATTTGAGTTTTGGTCCTAAATTTCGCATTCAAGACCTCGACCAATCTCATCATTATGTTCTATCACTTAATTGGATACTGCCATGAAAATCGCTCTCTTGGGTTACGGAAAAATGGGAAAGGCCATAGAAAAACTTGCCCTTGATGCTGGATACCAAGTGGTTTGTCGCAGTGGAAGTCAAACTATGTCAGGTCGTTTGGATGAAGCTGATGTCGCCATTGAATTTTCTACTCCAGAAGCTGCGCCAGCCAATTTAAAAATGTGATTTGAATCTGGAATCCCGGTCGTGTGCGGGACAACGGCATGGCTAAAGGATTGGGACGACATTAATGACCTCTGCCTTCAATCCAATGGAGCGCTGGTCTATGCGTCAAACTTCAGCATCGGAGTACAAATATTCTTCGAATTGCAGCGTCATTTAGCTCAGGTCATGAAACGTAATCCCGAATATCGTGCCTCTATTATCGAGCGTCATCATTTACAGAAATTAGACACCCCGAGTGGCACCGCAATTAGCATTGCTGACATCATTCTAAGAGAAGGCAACTACAAAAAATGGGTTCTTGGAGATGCGGATAATCAAGACGATTTACCCATCCATGCCATTCGTGAGCCAGATACTCCAGGAACGCATTTGGTTGAATATAAAGGCCCGATAGATGAAATAAGTTTGACCCATAAGGCCCATTCTAGAGATGGTTTTGCCTCTGGAGCCCTGTTAGCTGCAAGGTGGATCCAAGGTAAAACAGGAGTGTACTCAATGAAAGATGTCTTACATTTGTCAGACAACAACAGCGATTAAACGAAATAACAATGACGCTCACTCAATGGTTGATTTTTTTGGGCCTGATGCAGGTGATTCACTTTTTGGGCACCTGGAAAATGTACAAGGCCGCCGGTTTAAAACCCATCTTGGCACTCATACCCATTTACAGTGTGATCGTGCTAATGCGTCTAATCAACAGGCCTGTGTGGTGGGTTATTCTACTCTTTATTCCCATTATCAATTTGATCATGCTCCCCGTTATTTGGGTAGAAACGCTGCGCAGCTTTGGTTTTAACCAAAGATCACATACGGCTTATGTCGTGCTGACTTTAGGTTTTTACTTGTTTTACATCAATTACACCCAATCGCTGACCCACATCAAAGAGAGAAGTCTGATGCCACGGAGTTCTGCGGGAGAATGGATCAGCAGTATATTGTTTGCCGTCGTGGCTGCGACTCTGGTCCACACCTATTTCATGCAGCCCTTTACCATTCCTTCTTCCTCGCTCGAAAAAACACTTTTGGTCGGGGATTATTTGTTTGTGAGTAAATTTCATTACGGTGCACGAACCCCCCAAACCAGTGTGGCCTTGCCCATGGTCCACGACACCATTCCATTTTTAGGGACCAAATCCTATTTATCATCGCCTCAGCTCCCCTATTTTAGATTTCCGGGCTTTCAAGATATTGAGCGCAACGACATTGTGGTCTTTAACTGGCCCGTGGATACCCTGGTTGACATCAGGCCGGGATTCATGCGAGGCAGTGTGCAAAAACCGATCGATAAAAAATCGAATTATGTCAAGCGATGTGTGGGACTCCCGGGAGACTCGCTTTCGGTGATCAATGGTCTGGTCTACATCAACGGCAAGCAAAATGAGCTCCCTGACCGAGCAAAAATTCAATTCGTTTACGAAGTGGTTTCCAAAAAACCGCTGATCAAAGTCGAACGTGGCGGGCGCGTGTACAACGAACCAAATCCTGTGATTTATGATCGCTTCAAAATTTCAGACATCAGTTTTGCTGGCATGGATCAGGCCACAGGCCTGATCAAACACCGGGCCCACATGAGTGAAGCCGTGGCGGACCAATTGGCCGCACTAAGTGATGTGGTCTCAGTGACAAAAATCAAGAAGCGGGAAGGAAACTTTGATCGAAGTGTCTTTCCGTACACCGTAGATTATGCCAACAATAATGATTTCTTTGGACCTATTTATATCCCAAAAGCTGGAGTCACTGTGGCCATTACCCCTGAGACTTTGCCTGTTTACCGCCGAATTATTGAGGTCTATGAAGGCAGCGAACTCGGAAAAAATCGGATCATCGATGTGGTAGACGGAGAAATATTAATGAATGGGCAACCACTCAAACAATACACCTTCGAAATGGACTATTACTGGCTCATGGGAGACAATCGGGACAATTCACAAGACGCCAGGAGTTGGGGTTTTGTTCCTGAAAATCATGTGATTGGCAAACCGGTATTTATTTGGCTCAGTTTAGATGCCAATAAAAAAGGTTTTAGCAAAATAAGATGGGAGCGCATGTTTACCACCGTAGGCGGTTCAGGTGAACCCAAATCCTATCTCTCCTATTTCTTGATCGCCCTGGCCTTATTTTACAGCTGGGATTATTATCGAAAACGTAAGAAAAAGGTATGATTTAATGGTCTCAGACTTATGAGCCATCTTAAGCAATCCTGAATTTGGACCTCTTTATTCCCACATATTTTCCAGAAATACTGCACTTCGCCGTCATGATCCGAAGTAAGGCGCCTGTCATGGAAGTCTGTGACAATTATCAAAAACAGACCTTGCGCAGTAGGACTTATATTACTCACGCCCAAGGCAAACTCGGACTTTTTGTACCCGTAAAACATCAAAAAACTGGCCTGAGGCAAAAATTCGAGGAGGTACGCACTGAGGATTCATTTTCTTGGGCATCAAATCATTGGAAATCAATACAAACCGCTTATCGCACTTCTCCTTTTTTCGAATTTTATGAGGACGACTTGGCTGATCTATTTATGCGTGACGACCTTAACCTACAACATCATAATCTGCGGGTCATCGAGCGAATTATGGCGCTAATGGAGGTCGATTTTCACTATACCACGACTGAGAAGTATCAAGCAGAATTTAGGGGTCAAGACTACCGTCATTTGAGTGAATCGAAATACAATCTCAGGCCAGAATTTCCAGGCTATACACAGGTCTTTGGTACACATCACGGGTTTTTGAGCAACTGTTCTATTCTAGATGCACTCTTTAATCTAGGGCCTCAAACAAGTACCTATTTAAAGACCATTCCAATGCATGCAATTACGGGCTAGTGTCCGATTTACAGATTACGGGATCCAATTCAATTCAGCGGTGATGGGGAGGTGATCAGAAAATGAGTCCTCCTGAGTCCAATATTTTTGCACTGACATTTTTGGGTCGGTAAAAATAAAATCGATGCGCAGTGGAAGCCCATTAAAATAGTAAGTGGCGCCTAATCCAGATCCCGCCATTTGATAGGCGTCATTAAAATCTTCGGCCAACTTACTGTGGACATAGGAAAAAGCCGTATTGTTCAAATCCCCCGCAATAATCACCGGATAATTCACTGATTCTACATGTGCCATCAGTTTGTTGAGCTGAGATTGTTGTCGAATAAACGTATTGGACATTTTCGCTCTTATGCTTTCAGCACCACCTTGTTGGGCGATATTGAATTCAGGATTTATGCCTAAAGATTGTAGGTGAAGATTATACACCCGAATGGTGTCTTTATCGATGAGTAAATCAGCATAAATGGCGTTATTGGCGCTCTCATCAAATTCAAGACTTCCCTGATGGATCATGGGGTATTTTGACAAAATAGCGTGCCCCATAAGACGATAAGGCGGTTTAAAATAGATGTATTGATGGGGAAAAGCCGAAAAATCTATCTTCTGTTCATGGGTGAATTCCTGTAAGCACAACACTTCTGTACCGCTGGCGCTTATAAGTTCATCATATTCACTCTGTGTGCCACTCCTTGCGGTTTCATCGCCATAAAGATTAAAAAGATGAACATTATGTGAGGTCACTGTCAAACGCGTCTCATCCAATGCTGAAGGGGCTAAAGTCTCGAGATTAAACTTTTGGACCATGAAAAAAGGACCAAAATAGAAATGGGCCAAAACCACTAACCCTGCTGAGACAAAAAACCATTGATTCCAGCGTAACAGCCAATAAATGGCAAAAGCAAGATTTACCCCGATAATAGGTAAAGTCAATAGAGACAATAGAGACAGAGCAGGAAATCGACTCGGGGGGATCACGGCAGTAACCATAGAGAACACAAGCAGCAATGCGGTGACTAGGTTGATACCAAAAAATACTTTATGTCTCATT
This sequence comes from Flavobacteriales bacterium, assembly GCA_011525065.1. Lineage (GTDB taxonomy): Bacteria > Bacteroidota > Bacteroidia > Flavobacteriales > Flavobacteriaceae > BACL21. Next base: position 2,126 of record WTIY01000238.1, on the reverse strand, counting down.
CGGACTTAACGCCTAATCGCGTCCTGATTTAAATAGAAAATCTTTTTCCTCTTTGGTCAGGCTGTCATAACCGCTTTGACCAATCTTATCTAAAATGGCATCTATTTTTTGCTGCTTGCTGTCCTGTGTTCGAGAAGTAGATTGGCGTCTGGATTTTGATCTTTTTGGCGTCCGTTTGGGCCATAAAATAAGCAGCCGATCGATCATGCGATCAAACCAAAGTCCTATATCTTTTCCCCTTTGTAAATTTTTGGCATAATAATACCCAAATGCCGCACCGCCCAAATGAGCCAACAAACCACCGGCATTATTCATTTCAGGAAGGCGAATCAAATCCCATAGGACCATAATGGCGGCCAATTGCCAAAGTTTAAGTGAGATGAAAAAAATTCGAATTGGCGCATACGGACTGTATAACGCAGCAAAGGCCATCACTGCCATTACCGCACCAGAAGCCCCGACTAATTGCCCACTTGTTCCCAGAAAAGCAGGAAAAATATTGTATGACACAACATACACCACTCCGGCAAAAAGACCGCCCAAAAGGTAAAGGCTTAAAAATCGACGTGCTGGAAAAAGATTGAGCACAAAACGGCCGAAAAATGAAAGCCAAATCATGTTAAACAGCAGATGAAAAAAGCCGGAATGCAAAAAACTATACGTCAATAAACTCCACGGCTGAGTGACGAATCTGAGCAAATCATCGGGAAGCGCGAACCAAGGATACAGTCCATTGGAGGACCAACCCATCAGGGCAGAACTAATTCTGAAAAATAGAAAGACAAAACCATTGATGATGATGATTTTAGTCATCACATCTTGTCGTTTAAACTGGTCTAATAAACTCGCTTGTGGTCTCATGATCAGTACCAACGTTTGTGATTGAAACTATTTTTACGCCAGTAATAGGCCATGATGAAACCAAATAAGGCTCCGCCAATATGCGCCCAGTTAGCAATGTTCTGTCCAAACAGTGAAGTCCCGGTTAATCCCGAAAATAAATCCAAGACCAACAGTATTGGAATGAAATATTTCGCCTTTATTGGAAAAGGCACAAAAATTAACATAAGGGCCACATTTGGATACAACATCCCAAAGGCCACCAATATCCCATAAATCGCCCCCGAGGCCCCCACAGCAGGCGTGTTGTAGGCTGTAAAGAACTGTTCAGCTACACCGGCACCCATTTCGGGGATGACACGATACGACCCCGGAGTAAGCGTATTGTTCAACAATTGTCCGACCTCCTCAGAGGTCATACCCATGCCCATTAAGACCTCAACCCCCTGGGCCACGTGATACCAATTCACCAGCGAGTGAATCAAAGCTGCGCCTAAACCCGCTGAAAAATAGAAAAACAGAAATTTATCTCTGCCCCACTGAGCTTCTAAGGGACCACCAAAAGCCCATAGCGCGTACATGTTGAACAACAAATGCATCCAACCCCCGTGCATAAACATGTGTGTCAGGGGCTGCCATAGGGCAAACTGCGGATTATCAAAATAATACAGCGAAAACAATTGATAGATGGCATCTCCAGAAACCAAGGTGCCCAAAAAAAACAGGACATTGCTAACAACAAGAACTTTTATGGTTTCAGAAATGGATCTCATGAATGAAAATTTTGGTCAAGGTCATCGACACTCAAAGTAATGAATGTTCTTTTTTGCTCTGGGGATCGATCTGGTTCCTTGCAAGCGAACAACGCGTTGATCAACTCGCGTTGCTCCATTAGGGTCAACTTATGACCTGATTTAATCGCCATTTTTGAGGCAAGAGTTCTGGCCAAAGTATCGACTAAACTGAACCCCTCATTGGGTCGATTATTTAGTTCGTCATCTAAGATACCCAAGATTATGGCTTTGGCATCGTCCTGTTCGAGACCGGCAGGAATGGCCTTGAGGGCCATCTGACCGGCTTTCAATTCTAAATCAAAACCGACACTACTCAGAGATTCTTGAAGCGCTTCAGCACAGAGGTACTGCGTCGTGCTGAGCTCAATTCTATCGGCAAACAAAACAGGTTGACTGCTTTGATCCTGTAGCGTGGCCATGCGCAACAATCGCTCGTAAATGATTCGCCTGTGGGCGTAACTTTGATGCACAACAATAAGCCCCTGCTTAATG
>WTIY01000144.1 GCA_011525065.1 Flavobacteriales bacterium | reverse complement strand
CGTGGGCATAGGGCAATATCACAACTGGAAATTCCAAACCTTTGGCCTTATGAATGGTCATGATTTGGATGGCTTCTTGCCCTGAAGCGGAGCTTAAACTCAATTTGTCTTTGTCCTGTTCCCATTGGGTCAAAAGTTTCCAAATGGTGGCTTGAGGACGTTTGCCATATTGGAATACCCAGTCCAGAAAATGAGCGATATAGGCATTGCTGTTAGGGCTCCAATTGAATTGATTTAAGGCATAGGCAAATCGATCATAAAGACCCATGGCCGCCATTTGCGCTAAATCAAAATCAATACCCAGCTCTGACAACAGCGCGCCAAAGGACTGGCTGTCGCTGTGGCTGATCCGCTTTAAAAAGGTCATTTGGGATGACGCTGGGTGGTGGGTTTGATATAAGAGATTTCCCAGGCGCACCTTTGGGCGCTTTTGATTGGGGTAGGCACTCAGATAGGCCAAATCGATCAAGGCCATGACCACTTTATTGTTTTTGAGCAAAAGAGCCTCCTCAGAAATCACTCGGTAACCTTGTTCGGTAAGGTAGGCCCCGATGGCGCTGCATTTTTTATTGTCACGGGTTAAAATGCAGAGGTCGCTGAGGGTTCTGCCCCGCTCGATTTGTCCGGCGACTTCCCGATCGATGGCCCTGAGGTATCTGGTTTCTGAGTATTCTGCAGTCTTGTCCTTATCTTCAAGAAATTCAATGCTGACCAGCCCAGGGTCTTGATGATGAAACTTTTGGTTGTTCCCTTCTTTATAGATTTTCCCATGACGGTGGCTTGGCAAATAATCAGCGGCAAAGCTGTAGAGCTGGTTGTTAAACTCGACAATGTCTTTACGGCTTCTGAAGTTGGTCTTAAGTGGAATGACCTCAGGTGCCGGCAGTTCGTGGTTTTGGTTTTCAGATAGGGCAATAAATTGTTCGGGATGCCCACCTCGCCAGCGGTAAATCGACTGTTTGGGATCGCCCACTAACATCAAACTGTGCTTAGGACGCTCTGGATCGGCCTGAGCCAGATTATTTTCGATCAGGGGCAATAAGTTTTGCCACTGCAAGATAGAGGTGTCTTGGAATTCATCGATGAAATAATGCGTGAAACGCGCGCCAAGGCGCTCGTAGATAAAAGGGGCAGGTTGCGATTGAATTTCTTGACCCAGCAGGCGGTTAAAATCGCTTATGACCAGCGTATTGGTTTCTTTTTTGATCTGTTCAAATTCTTTCTCAATTAGCGCGACTAAAGTCAAAGGGACCAGTTGGGACAAGGTGTTGTTTAAATGAGTGCTCGAGACATAGGCGCGGTGAATGCGCTTGAGATAATCAATCAAAGTCGAATGGAGCTCGTCCATGATGGCTTTAACCTCCTTTGGGGTGTCCTTTTTATAAAGGACTTTGTCAGTTTGACCTAATTCAGAGTCTTTCAGGAAGCCCGAGATCGTAACGGTGTCAAAATTAGGTTTGCTCTTGGGGTCCAGAACCTTATTCATCAATTGAACATACCATTTCCGCGAGAAGTGTTCTGCTTCTATGCCATGGTCTGAGCACAGGGCCAAGGCCTCTTTGGCCCAATCCTGCATCGCTTGATCAAAATCACTTTTTTCTCGACGTAATTTTTCTGCAAAGACGTTAAAGTCGTCCAGAGGGATATCCTTGAGCAGCGCTAAATAAGGCGCGTCGTTTTCTTGAACAATCATCCATGCGATTTGATTGAGATCAAAAGCGATGTCCCAAGATTTATTTTCTTCGGTTTTGCTCAGGGCAAAGGCCACCAATAGCTGGGTAATTTTTTCGTCTCGGCCGGCCTGATCAATAAGTCGGTCAACAGCCTCAGAGAGCAACAGACCAGTTTCCAAACTCACTTCAAAATTACTGCTGAGTTTGAGGTCTTTGGAAAATGTCTTGAGCAGACGGTGGTTGAACCGATCAATGGTCTCAACATGAAATTGGGCATAGTGATGCAAAAGGTGGTTGAGCACAATTTGACTTCGGGATTGAAGCCCCGCATGAGTCATGCTGCTGTCGCGAAGAATTTCACTGGCCATAATCCCAGCATTGCCCTGAAAATTACCTTGGGCAAAAGCCTCCAAGGTGCTCAAAATGCGGCTCTTCATTTCGGCCACTGCTTTGTTGGTAAAGGTGATGGCCAATAGTCTTTTGTAGGCATCCTCAGGACCGGGCTGCAAGATCTTTTTGAGATAAGCTACAGTGAGTGCAAAGGTCTTACCACTGCCTGCAGAGGCGTTGTAGAGATGAAAAGGCGAAAGATGTTTTTGAGCGACTTCCATAACGGGCGCCTCTAAGATACCATTAAGATTTTCTATTCTCACATAAACAGTTACAAATTCAACGCCAGGAGCTACTGGTATTTTATTGCTAAATTTGCCCAGAAATAAAAACTTAAAAACACCACAATTATGGCATTTGAACTTCCTTCTTTGTCCTACGCGCACGATGCATTAGAACCCCATATCGATGCCCGTACTATGGAAATACATCACGGAAAACACCACGCTGGCTATACCGCTAAGTTAAACGCAGCAATCTCTGGCACAGACCTAGAGGGTCAGGATATTGTTTCAATATTAAAAACATGTGACATGAACAATAAGGCCCTGCGAAATAATGGAGGGGGTTATTACAACCACGATTTGTTTTGGCAAGTCATGGGCCCCGATGGTGGCGGCAACCCAGATGGGGCTTTAGCAGAGGCGATCGACAGTGCTTTTGGCAGTTTTGAGGCGTTTAAGGAGGCCTTCTCTACAGCGGCTAAAACCCAGTTTGGCTCGGGATGGGCTTGGCTTTGTGTTCAGCCTGATGGAACTCTAGAGGTGTGTGCCACAGCAAATCAAGACAACCCGCTAATGCCTGGCATTGGTTGTGGAGGCACCCCAATTTTAGGGCTTGATGTTTGGGAACACGCGTATTACTTGAACTATCAAAACAGACGCCCTGATTATGTCTCGGCCTTTTTTAACGTCATTAACTGGGCTGAGGTATCGGCTCGATTTCAGGCCGCGAAATAAGGGCTTAAGACATATCTAGATAAAATAAAAAAGGTGGACTAGAGTCCACCTTTTTTGCCCCAAATCTTACCATGAACTAAACCTACGTATGTTTATGGTAGAGTTCAAATATAGCCAAGCCAAATCTAAATAGGCCAGCCCCTGGTTGACTTTTCGTTGAACGAAAAAAATACTCGATAAAGCGTTTAATAGGCGCGTTCAGGATTGCCTTCGTAATAATGAACAAAGGCTCTATTGACCACAACGGCTCCTCCTTTAGTGGGATAATCTCCGGTGAAGTACCAGTCGCCCAGGTGATCTGGACAGGCGCGATGTAAATCCGCTACGGATTGAAAAATCACCTTTACCTCTGCGCTTAGGTCTTCTGTGCTGATGATCTGCGCAATTTTATCTGAGATTTCCTCATCGCTAAAAGGCGCGTAAAGGGCTTTGACATGATTCTCTACCGGGTGTCCTTTAGCGGCCTCTTCAAGAGCCTTTTTACAGTTGGCGTAAATTTGCTCTACGATTTGGTCATTGCCGCGTTCTCTGTGCAGGGCGATGGCCGCGTTAAAGGCCACTAAATTTTCCAGTCGAGCCATGTCTATGCCATAACAATCCGGATATCGGATTTGCGGGGCCGAAGACACCACGATAATTTTCTTGGGATTGAGCCGGTCGAGCATTTTTAAAATACTCTTTTTAAGTGTGGTTCCTCTAACAATACTGTCGTCAATAATCACCAAATTGTCTTGTGGCTGAACCACGCCATAGGTAATGTCATACACATGGGCCACCAGATCGTCTCGACTGCTGTCCTCGGTGATAAAGGTGCGCAACTTGACGTCCTTTATGGCCAGTTTTTCGGTACGGATGTTTTGGTTTTGGATGGCCTCTAAAGATTCGGCAGTCAGTGAATCCTTTAGGGCTAATATCTGCTGGGTTTTCTGAGTGTTGAGCTCGTCATTAGCGGCCTCCATCATCCCGTAAAACGAGGTTTCAGCGGTATTAGGAATGAAGGAAAATACCGTGTTTTTTATGTCGTGTTGGATGCTTTCTAGCACTTTTGGCATGACCAAGCGCCCCAGCATTTTGCGCTCCTGGTAGATCTCTGCATCACTGCCCCTGGAGAAATAAATACGCTCAAAAGAGCATGACTTTCTCGCCAGCGGTGGGTGGATTTGACGCAAAGCCGTCTCCCCTGATTTTTTGATGATCAGGGCATGCCCAGGGGTCAATTCTGTAACCTGCTCAAAAGCGACGTTAAACACCGTTTGAATGACCGGTCGTTCGCTGGCCACCACCACGACCTCATCATCTTCAAAGTAATAGGCCGGACGAATTCCTGCGGGATCTCTGAGGACAAAAGCGTCGCCATGTCCTAAAAGGCCTGCCATGGCATAACCGCCGTCCCAATGCTTGGCGGCTTTTTTGAGGATTTTTTCCAGGTTCAAATGCTCCACAATGTAAGGGGAGGCTTCTTGTTTATTCAGCCCTTGCGCTTTGGCCTGTTTGTAGAGTTTGCGCACGGCGTCGTCTAGAAAGTGACCGATTTTTTCCATCACCGTGATGGTATCGGCCTTTTCTTTAGGGTGCATGCCGAGTTCAATGAGGTTTTGAAAAAGCTCATTGGTATTGGTCATGTTGAAATTACCCGCAATGATCAGGTTGCGGTGCATCCAGTTGTTTTGTCGTAAAAACGGGTGAACCGTTTCAATGCTGTTGCCGCCAAAGGTGCCGTATCGCACGTGACCCAAAAGCAGTTCACTTAGATAAGGAATACGCTTTTTTTGCGAATCGATGTCCTGGGCGAGCTGCGCATCTTTAGCAAATTCATCATTGATTCGCGCGTTGATTTGGCCAAAAATGTCTTGAATAGGTTGTGCCGCGTTGGACCGTATGCGACTGATGTAGCGCTCTCCTGGTGCCACGTCGAGTTTAATGCCCGCCAAGCCAGCACCGTCTTGACCTCGATTGTGCTGCTTCTCCATCATGAGGTACATCTTGTTAATCCCGTAAAAAGACGACCCGTATTTTTCCTTGTAAAAGCTCAGGGGCTTTTTTAATCGGACTAGGGCAATGCCACATTCGTGCTTTAACGGATCACTCATCGGTTTTTATGGACTTAATGGAGTTCAATATCAAATTGGGTCAATTGTTTGAATTGTTGCAATCGGCTGTATAATTCATCTCTTTTGAGGGTTTGCAAGCGCTCTGTACCAAATTTTTCGACGCAGAAAGACGCTAAAGCCGATCCGTGTACAATGGCTTTTTTCATGTTTTCAAAACTGTAATCCTCGGTTTGAGTTAAATAACCCGCAAATCCACCAGCAAAAGTATCTCCGGCACCAGTAGGATCAAAAACCTCCTCAAGCGGCAAGGCCGGTGCAAAAAACACCTCTTCTTTATGGAAGAGTAGAGCGCCGTGCTCTCCCTTTTTTATAATGACGTACTTGGGGCCCATGGTTTGTATTTTTTTGGCAGCGCGGACCAAAGAATACTCCCCTGAGAGTTGTCTAGCTTCTTCGTCATTGATGGAGATGACGTCCACTTTAACCAAAACTTGGATTAAAGCGTCCCAGGTGTGTTCCATCCAAAAGTTCATGGTATCCAGGATCACAAGCTTGGGCGCGGTCATTTGGTCGACCACACTCATCTGCACATCGGGATGAAGGTTGCCCAAAAGGACCACTTCAGCATCGCGATAGTTTTCTGGTACAACAGGCTGAAAATCTGCCAAAACATTGAGTTCAGTCACCAGGGTGTCCCGCGAATTCATGTCGTTGTGGTATTTTCCAGCCCAGAAGAAGGTTTTACCGTCTTTAACGACCTCAATGCCCTTACAGTCCATGCCTTTATCGGCCAAAAGATCGAGATAAGATTGCGGAAAATCACCACCAACCACGGAGACAATGGAACCGTCTACATGATAATTCGCGGCAGCTAAGCCAATGAACGTCGCTGCCCCACCCAAAATTTTATCGGTTTTCCCAAAAGGGGTTTCAATGGCGTCGAAGGCAACAGTGCCCACAATTACGAGTTGACTCATCAGCTTAGGTTAGCGTGGACAAAAATAATCATTTCTTCCGGAAATCATTCATATGATTAAGAGGCTTTGATATAAGATCATAGTATCTATGAATGATACTTGACAACAGGCACCATGTGCAACAAATATAGCTTCTACGAAATTAGAATGGAAGCCGACGTGCTATTTAAAAAGCACTTTCCTTTGAGGTTTTCAACGCGAATTGACGTAAACTGCGACTAATTATTTCCGACCAAAATCTGCGGGGATTTCACCCCAGGCCTTGGTTTCCCATTTGACTATGGGTGTTTTGTAAGTGTTGTCTTTAAGCCAAGATTCGGCTCGAGCGATGAGCTCAAATAAAATTTTATTCGAAGAATGTGGCGCCAGTTTGGTGCCACATTTTTTTTTGCGCACCCAGCCCATGGCGATGCGACTATCACTGTAAATAATGCGATCATTGCCTTCTTTTTTAAGATGGGCCAAGCCGTGGACTAGGGCTAAAAACTCCCCAATATTATTGGTGCCACGCTCAAAAGGGCCTTTGTGAACGAGCACCTTACCGGTCTGAGTGTCTACCCCGCGGTATTCCATGCGCCCAGGATTGCCGGATGAGGCCGCATCCACAGCAATAGAATAGAGATTGGGCTCCCCAATACGGGCGCGCTCGGCGCTGCTTAACTGAGATTTGCCCCGGCTACGGTCACTTTGTTTTTTACCGGCTTCAACGGCTGCTTTGTAGGAGCCGTCGAGCGCGCGCTGGGCCTCAGCTCTTGAGGCGTAAGACTTGTACTGCGCTCCAGAGATGCCTTTAATGGCTT
>WTIY01000236.1 GCA_011525065.1 Flavobacteriales bacterium | reverse complement strand
TGACGATATCGATTATCTAGTGAGTAAACGCGAAGCCATAGCCGCCTTCGAGACCAATCCTAATCATTATTCAGTTTAAAACCCTCCCAAATGAAGTTAAATATTGCTGTATTGGCCGGTGATGGTATCGGCCCTGAAGTTACGCAACAAGCCATAAAAGCACTCAATGCTGTGGCCATAGAATTCAATCATAAGTTTTACTTCAAAACGGCCGATGTGGGTGCTGTAGCAATCGACAACACAGGAAACCCGCTTCCAGATTCGACCTTGGATTTGTGTAAAAATACCGATGCCATTTTATTTGGATCCATTGGACATCCAAAGTACGACAATGACCCAAAAGCCAAAGTAAGACCGGAACAAGGACTATTAGCACTGCGCAAATCCTTGGGACTTTACGCAAACATACGTCCGGTCAAGGCCTACGAGACTTTATTGGAACAATCCCCGTTAAAAAAGGACATCATCAGTGGTACGGACATTCTGATGTTTCGCGAACTCACTGGGGGCATCTACTTTGGCAAAAAAGAACTCAGCCAAGACGGCAATACGGCATCCGATTTATGTGTGTATCACAAAAAAGAAATAGAACGAATCACCCATCTTGCGTTTAAAGCTGCCATGAATCGACGCAAAAAAGTCACGCTGGTGGATAAAGCGAATGTTTTGGAAAGCTCAAGACTGTGGCGTCGGGTTGTACAAGAGATTGCACCGCAATATCCAGAAGTGATCTTTGAGGTCCTGTTTGTCGACAATGCTGCCATGCAGCTAATTTTGAATCCAAGCGGATTCGACGTCTTGCTTACCGAAAACATGTTCGGTGATATTTTAAGCGACGAAGCGAGTGTCATCGGGGGCTCAATCGGACTGCTGGCTTCGGCTTCGGTGGGGGAACAATTTGCCCTATTTGAACCCATTCACGGCTCTTACCCACAAGCTACAGGCAAAGGCATTGCCAATCCTATTGCCTCTATCCTATCAGCAGCCATGCTCTTGTCGCATTTTGATCTTCACAAGGAGGCACAATTGATTGAAGAGGCCGTTGAAAAAGCCCTGGAACTCGATGTCGTAACTCCAGATTTAAATCCAAACAACACTCAGGTGACGACCAATGTCGTGGGTGATTTCATCCACGATTACATCTTACATCCAGAGGATCGACATCGCAATCACAGTAATTCTTATCTGGGACAGTCAACCATCATATAAGGTCATGGCTGACTGACTTAACGATAAAAGAAAAGCCCCGCGTTTGCGGGGCTTTTCTGCATTAACCATAAACAGAAATGAGTCATTCAAAAATATAAATCACCCATTTATTTTGTATTCAAGGTTTTCATATCGGTCATAGCACCTCTTAATCGCCTTCCTACAGACTCAATGGGGTGTTGCGCAATGGCCTGGTTTACCTTGATTAATGTCTTGTTTTCTACACTTTGGCCATAACCCCCTAAACCAACATCCTTAGGATCGACTTGCTGCTTCATAAAATCAACCAACATGGGTTTAGCCGCATGATCGAACAAATAACACCCATACTCTGCCGTATCTGAAATGATTCGATTCATTTCATAGAGTTTTTTTCGGGCCACAGTATTGGCAATTAAGGGCAACTCATGCAGGGATTCGTAGTAAGCAGAATCTTCGATGATGCCTGCTGATACCATAGTGTCGAAAGCCAATTCTACACCTGCCTTGACAAAAGCCATCATCAATACCCCTTTGTCGAAATAATCCTGTTCATCCCATGGACCCTCGGCCGCCTGCGACTGCTCAAAGGCAGTTTCGGCCGTAGCCGCCCTCCATGTCAATAGATCGTGATCATCTTTAGCCCAATCCGCCATCATACCGCTTGAAAAAGCACCACTAATGATGTCATCCATGTGTTTTTGGAATAAGGGTGTCCAAATGGCTTTAAGCGACTCAGCCAACTCATAAACTCGAACTTTCGCCTGATTACTCATTCGATTCATCATGTGAGTAATGCCCCCGTGTTTCAAAGCCTCTGTCTGTACTTCCCAACCATATTGGACCTGACGAGCCGCCTCTTGTGGATCGATGCCTTGTGCCACCATATAGTCAAAGGTCAGAATAGAGCCCGTTTGCAATACACCGCACAAAATCGTTTGCTCACCCATCAAATCACTCTTCACCTCAGCCACAAAAGACGAGGCTAAAACTCCAGCCCTGTGCCCCCCAGTTGCGTAAGCATAAGCCTTGGCTTGAGCCCAGCCCTTTCCTTCGGGATCGTTTTGTGGATGGACCGCAATCAGTGTGGGAACACCAAAGCCTCGTTTGTATTCTTCTCGAACCTCTGATCCGGGGCATTTAGGAGCCACCATGATCACAGTCAGGTCTTCACGTACTTGCATGCCCTCTTCTACGATGTTGAATCCGTGCGAGTACGATAAGGTAGCACCATTTTTCATCAAGGGCATGACCTTTTGTACCACCCCGGTATGCTGCTTATCTGGGGTTAAATTACACACTAAATCCGCCTGCGGAATGAGGGACTCAAAAGTGCCTACCTCAAATCCATGGGCTGTTGCGTTTTCAAAAGAGGCTCTTTTTTGATCAATGGCTTCCTGACGCAAAGCGTAAGCTACATCCAGTCCAGAGTCTCTCATATTCAGCCCTTGATTCAGTCCTTGGGCACCACACCCCAGTATGACTACTTTCTTTCCGGAAAGTGGACCGATCCCATCGGCAAATTCATTTGCCTCCATAAATCGACATTGTCCAAGTTGAGCGAGTTGTTCTCTTAGATTTAGTGTGTTAAAGTAATTTTTCATTTGTTTTGGTTAAGCCTGGGCAAATTCAGCCAACAGGTCGGTTATATTCATTTTTTGTTTGGTTACAGCGATTCGTCCCGAACGAACAAATTGCATGATGCCAAAAGGCTTTAATTCGCGATACAACAAATCCACTTCATGACGTCGGCCTGATTTTTCTAAAACGAAAAAATCTCGATTCACCGTCACAATACGGGCATTGCTGTCCTTTATGATGTTTTGAATCTGGCGCTCTTCAAAAAGCAAATCGCTTTGAATTTTGAACAGACATGACTCTTGGTATATGGTTTCTTCATCGGTGTGGTAATAGGCCTTGATGACTTCCACTTGTTTTTCAATTTGCCCAATGATTTTGCGCATTTGTGCCTCACTGACCTGAACCAAGACAGTGAATCTCGAGACACCTTCAATTTCTGAAACCGAGGAACTCAGACTGTCAATGTTGATATGACGTCGTTGGAAAATGGCCGAAATTCTGTTGAGTAGTCCCACATTATCCTCGGTGTAAATCGATACGGTATACAGGTTTTTTTGCTCGTTCATTTTATGATGTATCAATACAATTAAGACTCTTGTTTAGATCGGGCTAGATTAGCTTAGACGAATTTCTGAAACTGAAGCGCCTGAGGGAATCATTGGAAAAACATTGGCCTCGGGTTCAACCACGACTTCTAGGAAATACGGGCCATCATGAGCCAACATCTCACCAACAGCCTCATTCAGGGAATCGCGTTGGGTCACTTTACGCGCTGGAATATGATAGGCGCTAGCAATCAGGCCAAACTCTGGATTGATGAGTTCGGTGGACGCATAACGCTTATCGAAGAACAATTGCTGCCACTGTCTAACCATACCCAAAAAATTGTTGTTTAACAGCACAATTTTTACGGCCGCTTTGGTTTGAAAAATCGTACCGAGTTCTTGTATGTTCATTTGGTAGCCCCCATCACCAATGATGGCAACCACAGCGCGCTCAGGTGCAGCCATTTTGGCCCCGATGGCCGCTGGAAGGGCAAATCCCATGGTTCCTAATCCACCAGAAGTAATGTTGCTTTTGGTTTGTTTAAAAGCCGCATAGCGACAAGCGATCATCTGATGTTGGCCTACATCGGTCACGATCGCCGCTTCAGCCTTGGTGTGCTCGTTAATGCAGCGTATGACCTCACCCATGGTCAACCCATCTTTAGTCGGAAAGAGATCTTTTTGAATGATTTTTTCATCCTCAATTTGATGCAATTCTTCAAAACGACGGCGCCAAGTGTCATGGGTTTTATTTTCAAGCAGCGGTGTTAAGGCCGTAAGTGCTTTTTTAGCGTCGCCAACAATGGCCACATCGGTCTTCACATTTTTATCTACCTCAGCAGGGTCAATTTCAATATGAATGATTTTGGCCTGTTTGGCATAGGTTTCTAATTTTCCCGTCACACGATCGTCAAAACGCATGCCTATGGCCAAAAGTACATCGCACTCGTTGGTCAAAATATTTGGTGCATAATTACCGTGCATACCAACCATGCCGACATTCAAAGGATGATCGGTGTCTATGGCGGACGCCCCTAAAATGGTCCATGCCGCTGGAATTCCCGTATGCTCGATAAAAGTCTTTAAAGCCTTTTCTGCCTGCGACAATATCACGCCTTGACCCCAAACGATAAAGGGGCGTTTGGCCTGATTGAGCAAGCTTGCTGCCGCCTGCAAATCCTCAATTTTGATTTGTGGCTCCGGAGCATAACTTCTGATGCCAGTGCACGGCTTATACTGATAATCCAGCATTTCAAACTGGGCGTTTTTTGTAATGTCGATCAAAACAGGACCTGGACGCCCACTTTTTGCGATGTAAAAGGCCTTGGCCAACACCTCAGGAATCTCTTCAGCAGTGGTTATTTGGTGATTCCATTTGGTCACTGGGGTAGAAATACCGACAATGTCCGTCTCTTGAAAAGCATCGCTGCCTAAAAGATGAGCCCCAACCTGTCCCGTAATGCAAACCAGTGGTGTCGAATCAATCTGAGCATCAGCGATTCCCGTAACCAAATTGGTCGCCCCAGGTCCCGAAGTCGCAATGGCCACGCCGACACGACCGGAAATCCTCGCAAACCCCTGGGCCGCATGTGCAGCGCCCTGTTCATGTCGAGTTAAAACATGATGAATTTGGTCGCGAAACTTATAGAGTTCATCGTATACTGGCATGATCGCTCCTCCAGGATATCCGTATAGAACATCGACACCTTCAGCAATTAAACTTCGAACAACGGCTTCGCTTCCGGTAATTCGGAGGCTTTGGGTTTTTTGGCTGGTTGGTTTTGTTAATGTTTGAACAGACATAATATGCATTTAAAATTCATCAGTTACACAACCTTTGGCGGCAGAGGCCACTGTTTTTGCGTATTTATATAGGACTCCTCTTTTAAATTTCAAATCCGGAGCAGCCCATTGGTCTTTGCGCTGTTGTAATTCTTGGTCCGAGATGTCCAGACTGATGCTGTTTTGATCAGCATCTATGACAATTCGATCACCATCTTGGACTAGGGCAATAGCCCCGCCGTCTTGCGCCTCAGGAGTGATGTGTCCGACCACAAACCCATGAGTACCCCCTGAGAAGCGTCCATCGGTGATTAGAGCGACTTCTTTACCCAGTCCAGCTCCAATAATGGCAGCGGTTGGCTTTAACATCTCTGGCATTCCTGGACCACCCTTAGGACCTTCATACCGGATGACCACAACATCCCCACTTTTAACTTCTCCTGCCCCAATGCCGGCATTCGCAGCATATTCACCATCATACACTTTAGCACGACCCTCAAAGCGATGCCCTTCTTTACCCGTAATTTTGGCTACACTGCCCTCTGGAGCCAAATTCCCGAAGAGCATCTGCAAATGTCCTGTGGCTTTTATGGGTTGATTTAATGGGCGAATCACCTTTTGATCTGTGGGTAAATTCTTTACTTCGGCCAGGTTTTCGGCCAAGGTTTTTCCGGTAACGGTAAGACAATCTCCGTGAATTAAACCTTGACTCAAGAGGTATTTCAAGACGGCTGGAATTCCTCCGATGGCATGAACATCCTCCATGAGATATTGTCCGCTGGGTTTTAAATCAGCCAAAAAAGGCGTTTGATCGCTGATGTCCTGAAAATCTTTGAGGCTAAAGTCAATGTTTGCGGCTCTGGCAATGGCCAAAAAGTGCAAAACTGCATTGGTTGATCCTCCCAGTACCGTGACCAAACGTATGGCATTCTCAAGTGATTTACGCGTGATGATGTCACTGGGCTTGATGTCTTTCTCAATTAATTCATACAGTGCAGCACCTGCAGCCTCTGCTTCCTCTTGCTTGTCTCGACTCAGGGCCGGATTTGATGAGTTATAAGGCAGACTCATGCCTAAAGCCTCTATGGCGGCTGCCATGGTATTGGCGGTATACATGCCTCCACAAGCTCCTGCACCTGGACAAGCCTTTTCAATGACGCTTTGATAGTCTTGATCGGAAATTGTGCCCGCCACCTTGCTGCCCCAAGCTTCAAAGGCCGATACGACATCTAATTTTTTCCCATTGTGACAGCCAGAATCAATGGTCCCACCATAGACCAACACTGAAGGACGATCTAGGCGAATCATAGCCATTAGGGCACCAGGCATGTTTTTATCACAACCCACCACGGTCACCAACCCATCGTAGCTCATGGCCTGAACTACCGTCTCCATTGAATCCGCAATGATGTCACGTGATGGTAAGGAATATCGCATGCCCGGAGTCCCCATAGAAATGCCGTCACTCACACCTATGGTATTGAAAATAAGTCCCACGGAACCAGTTCGCTGAGTTCCTGCCTTGACCTTGAGGGCTAAGTCATTCAAATGCATGTTGCACGGATTTCCTTCGTAACCCGTACTGGCAATACCAACTAAAGGCTTGTGAAAATCTTCAGGGGTAAACCCAATTGCGTAAAGCATAGCCTGAGCTGCAGGTTGAGAAGGATCTTGGGTTACCGTCTTACTGTATTTCGTGAGGTTTGATTTCATGGCAATTTTTAACCTTTCAAAGCTAAAAATCCAAGACCAATGGGCAGAGTAGCACAT
>WTIY01000182.1 GCA_011525065.1 Flavobacteriales bacterium | reverse complement strand
GAATCTTTCAGCAAACCTAAGCGGGTTCAATCGAGCACAACTCGTGATCGAGGCGCGCAACAACGCCAGTGATGAGGCTTTTTTTATTGACAACATAAAATTCGAGGGGCAATTGGGGATAACCGGGCCTAACCATTCGAATTCAAGAGTAGTTCCCAACCCCGTAACGACCAATTTTTCAATATCCAGCAGACCGTTTGATCTGAGAGCCATTTACATTAAGAATATTTTCGGGCGAACCGTATGGCGCGGAAGTTCTGAACACAGCGCATGGGAGATTTCGCATTTAAATAGCGGTCTTTATTTCTTGAACATCGAGCGAGACAACAGCACCTGGACCCAAAAAATCATCAAAAACTAACCCATTTCCTGAGCGCAATTTTTGCAGGGACTTGACGCAATATTCGCTATTTTTGAGCATGAACCTCATCGAACACCTCAAGGACCGAATATTTCAACCCTTAACCCAACAAGAGTTTGAGTCACTGGCCTTGGCCTTGTTCGAAGAACAATACCAGAACGTGTCACCATACCGTCAATACTGTGATTTTTTAGGTAAAAATCCAACTGCGGTATCGGTCCTTTCGGAAGTCCCTTTTTTACCCATAAGTCTTTTTAAAAACCACAAGATATTGCACCGTGATTACTCGGCCCAAACGCAATTCATTTCCAGTGGCACCACGTCAAGTGAGCCCAGCACGCATTGGATCCCAGATTTAGACTTCTACGCCCGGTGTTTTTCGACGGGATTTCAAAGGGTTTATGGCTCCATAGATCAATACGTTATTCTGGCCCTTTTGCCATCGTATTTAGAACGTTCAGGTTCCTCTTTGGTCCATATGGCCCAATCCTTAATTGAGCAATCTGGGCATCCCAAAAGTGGGTTCTACCTCAATGAATTAGGGGCGCTGCACAAATTAATGCACGAGCTCAGTGATAAAGGGGAGAAAATACTGTTGCTGGGGGTTTCTTACGCATTGATTGACTTAGCAGAATATGGTGATTGGCAGCTCAATCCAGAGACCATCATCATGGAAACCGGAGGCATGAAGGGCAAACGAAGCGAATGGACAAAATCAGCCCTCCATAAAAAACTCAAAGAGGCCTTTGGTTTAGATCAGATTCACAGTGAATATGGCATGACCGAGCTCATGTCGCAAGCTTATGCTACCAAAGATGGCCTTTTTCACCCTCCTGAATGGATGCGCATCACCACCAGAGACCCTGAAGACCCAATGACCACAATTCAAGGCAGAACAGGAGGATTAAACATCATAGACCTGGCTAACCTGTATTCATGTGCGTTTATCGCGACACAGGATTTAGGCTTGATTCATGATTCAGGTGGATTTACCTTAATGGGACGATTTGACCACAGCGATCTTCGCGGATGTAATTTACTTCTTGAAGTGTGAGAAAAATTAAGAAAGAGCATTATGGATTGTTGCCGCGCATGGGATTCATCGTTCTTTCTCTGTTGATTTTACGCGTCATTATTCAGCAAATTCATCACAGTAATACAGAGCGTCGTAATTCAGATCTTCCGAGTTCAACTCAAAAAGTTTGGCTCGAAAAAGACCAAGACAGTGTCCTGGTTTATCGTCATGGCCGTAACTGGAGAGACAACTATGGCCAATCATACCGCACCAATCTGACCGTACGTTACCAGGACGTAGTTGATGCGGTTGACAGTCACAAGGTCATGAATCCTCAGGGGCTTGAGAATTTTTGGGGTGAACTCTACAGCCAAATGGCTAAAGAAAACAGTCCCCGCTTGGACTTAATTTTTGACGCCTTTTATCAAATTTACCAGCAGAATACCATGTCGCCTTATGCGTTTGCTGAGATGGTGGTGACTTGTATTCAAAACATTCCGTATGCTTTGGTTTTTCAAGACCCTTGCCAAGAGGCCGAGGCTTATGACGGATGGATGCGGGAACTTTTAAGCGAATGCCCAGACTGCTGTATTGGGGAGCAAGCTTTTGGCCTCCAAACTCCATTGGGGTTCATGCAAAATCTCAAAGGCGATTGTGACACCAGAACCGTATTTTTATTCAGTGTTCTCAGCGCCTTCAATTACGACGTTGCCATCCTCAATAGCGATGTTTATCGGCACTCGGTATTGGGACTCAATCTACCTACCTCTGGACAGTATAAATTATTTCGAGGTAAAAAATACCGTGTTTGGGAGACCACAGCCCCCAACCATACCTTGGGATCTTTGCCGCCACAAATTGGCAACATGAACTTTTGGAATGTCGTACTCACCCGTGCCCCAGAGTTTTAAAAAACCCATTAAATGATCAACAAAACTGATTAAATATCCGTTAAACCCTGAAACCATGAACGCACCCCTATTTTATCTGGCCTTATTCGAAATCATATTTTCCTTACTGATAAGTGTTGGCGTCATTTACGTCTCTTATGGCATTTTAAGACGTGTTTTTTTTAAACAAAATGACCTCAGTGGCAAGGACATGGCATTTACCGTACTCACCGCCGGTTTGGTGCTGAGTATTGGTTTGATTTTAAGCGAAATTTTGCCCCAAATCACTCAAGTGGTACGCGTCTTGACCACGCAGAATGAAAACCCTGATTACACAACAATTGTGCAATATTCTGCTTTGTATCTGACCATTGGATTTGTGATTACCTTACTGATCAATACCGCAGTTTTTGGGCTATTTTCTCTATTGACCAAGGGCATTCGTGAATACGAGGAAATCAAAAAAAATAATCTGGCGGTGGCCATTATCGTTTCAGTAACCATCATCAGCATTACCTTAATTGTCAAGGAGAGCGTTGCGGTTTTAATCAGCGCTCTACTGCCCTATCCTCAGGCGACTTACTTTTTGTAGGATTTAATCGCCACACTTAAGCAGGCAGTAATTCTTTTTGCCACGCTGTAATAAGATGAATTGATCATCAATCAGGTCACTCTCTTGAAGGATACAACTTTGATCCACACGAGTCTTATTAACCGATATGCTATTTTGTTCTAGGGCACGTCGGGCCTCTCCATTGGATTTTAAAAAGCTTGACTCTTGTACCAGAGCGTCCACAATCCCTAGGCCATCTTCAATTTTTTTCCGGCTTATTTTGGCTTGAGGAACCCCATCGAACACCTCTAAAAAGGTTTCTCGATCCAGTCGTTTCAATTCCTGATCTGTCGCTTTCCCAAAAAGGATTTCTGAGGCCAAAACAGCGTTGTTGTATTGAGCTTCGCCGTGGACCGTTTGGGTAATTTCCTGAGCCAAGCGCTTTTGGAGCAATCTCAGATGTGGCGACTGTTCGTGCTCCTGGATTAGCCCCTCGATGGTTTCACGATCCAGAAAAGTAAATATTTTTATGTAGGACTGTGCATCTTGATCACTGGTGTTTAGCCAGTACTGATAAAATTTATACGCGGAGGTCCTTTTGGCGTCGAGCCAAATGTTGCCCCCTTCACTTTTGCCAAATTTACTGCCGTCACTCTTTGTGATCAAAGGACAGGTCAAAGCGTAGCCTTTGGACTGACCAATGCGACGGATGAGCTCTGTTCCTGTTGTGATGTTCCCCCATTGATCACTGCCACCCATTTGCAGGGTGCAATCATGAGATCGGAATAAATGCAAAAAATCATACCCCTGAACCATCTGATAGGTGAATTCAGTAAAAGACATTCCATCGCTTTCCTCTCCTTTAATTCTATTTTTAACGGAGTCTTTGGCCATCATATAGTTAACCGTAATGTGCTTACCAACATCGCGTATAAAATCCAAAAATGTAAAGGATTTCATCCAATCATAATTATTCACCATAACCCCCTGATTGGGTTTTCCGCTGTCGAAATCTAAGAATTGAGCCAATTGCTCACGCACGCATTCTTGATTGTGCCTTAAGGTAGCCTCATCCAAAAGTTGGCGTTCACTCGATTTACCTGAAGGGTCACCAATCATTCCTGTCGCACCGCCCACCAAGGCTATAGGTCGGTGTCCACATCTTTGAAAATGAGCCAGCAACATTATGGGCACCAAGTTACCGATGTGCAATGAATCTGCCGTCGGGTCAAATCCAACATAGGCTGAGCGCATGGACTGATTCAGGTGCTGTTCGGTTTCCGGCATCAAGTCGTGAATCATTCCACGCCATTGAAGCTCTTGCACAAAATTGTGGAGCATGAGAGTGATTTTCTACAAAGATAGTCGGCTCGGTGAAAAAACTAAAGTTTCCCTGGTGAATATTTAAAGGAATCTCTAGCAAAAATGTACCTTAGACCCATGATATTTGTTACTGGAGCCTCTGGTTTTTTAGGCGCTCATTTGTTGGCGCGTTTAGTTGAAAATAAGACGCATGTTCGCGCCTATTACAGAAACCCGAAAAGACTGCAAAAAGTCCGAGAAGTTTTCAATTATTATTTTCCAAATGATCCATCTTATTTCGAGCTCATTGATTGGGTAAAAGGAGACATCAATGATGCATACACCTTGAGTAAAGCCTTGAATGGTGTCGAACAAGTCTATCACTTGGCAGGATTCATCAACTTTGAATGGCGTCGATATGACCAGCTGAAGCAAACCAATACAGCAGGAACATCCAATGTAGTGAACTGTTGTCTTGCTGCTGGTGTAAAGCGATTGTGCTACATCAGTAGCATTGCCGCTTTGGGTCAAAATGTAGGTCTATTGGATCAGGGGGCTACTGGAAGTCCAGAATTTAAAGATCCTTATGGCCTGACTAAATACGGTGGTGAACTGGAAGTATGGCGTGGCGCTCAAGAGGGGCTTGAGGTATTGATTTTGAGACCTGGAGTAATTTTAGGAGAGGGTTATTGGCACAGTGGCAGTGGTTTTTTACTCAAATTTGTCAGCACGCAACCCAAATGGTATCCCCCTGGGGGGACTGGATTTGTCGATGTAAAAGATGTGGTGAATTTTTCGATCCATCTAATGCAGCAACCAAAATACAACCTCACGTATACGCTGGTCGGACACAACATGACCTATCTTGAGGTCTTGAACAAAATTGGTCTTGCACTCGGAGTTAAACGAACACCGAAGTGGGCTACGCCCTTGTGGGTTGGTCTTCTAGCCCACTATTTAGATTTCGTTCGGGCTTTAATCACTAGAGGTCCACAAAAACTGCCCAAAGCCTATATTCACGCCATGTTTGAATTGAATCAGTACAACGGAGCCTCAGTTCAAACTGAAACAGGGTTGAGCTACACAGGTTTAGAGCAAACCCTTGAGCGCGTGTGTAGCAGGGCGCCCTATCGCATTACTGACTGATAGAGGGGACCAAACTCCTGGGTAAGCGCTTCAAATTTATCGAATCTAAATACGCTTTTTTATCTAACTTTTGCTGCTCAGCGTCGATTAAAGCCAGAGAATCAAGGGACTTTTTGACTGTGGATAGTTTTTGCTCCACACGCTCAAGAATGCGCAAATAAGGATCAATTTGAGCCGAGTAATAGGCCGTATTTTCAGCAAATTGCAAACTGTCGACCTCATATCGAGCATAAAGAACAGAGTCGAGCTGAACTCCGCCTAAACGCAAAACACGATTGTTATTGCTGCGCGCAGCATTCCCCAAATAGGCATCGACAAGTAGGTCGACCATCACTTCTTCTTTAATTATTTTTTCGGGGATTTTGGGTCGAACGACCTCTTGACAGCCCAAAACCATAAGCCCTATCCATACCATCGCTGTCCAAAACACGGGGCTGATTCTGGGTGCAAATTCAAGCGTGATGATCCTCAAGTGGTGCATGCAATAATTTATCGATTAAAGGTCAAACGCTCACCAAAGGTTCGCTGTGGAAATTTACCATCGGTATAAACGAGTTGGCCGTTGACCAATGTGTGCATCACCCTGGCTTGAAAAACATTTCCTTCGAAAGGCGACCAACCACATTGATACAAAATATTGGATTGATTCACCGTCCAGGGAGCATTGAGATCAACCAGAACCAGATCTGCCTTATAACCAGTTCGAACAAAACCTCGATCTTTTACATCAAACAAACGAGCGGGATTATGCGCAAACTTTTCGACAATTTGCTCCAAAGATAAGACCCCTTGATGGTAAAGCTCAATCAGAGCCACCAAGGCATGTTGGACCAATGGGCCTCCTGAAGGGGCGCTGGTGTAGGGATTGGCTTTTTCTTCCTTAGTGTGCGGCGCGTGATCGGTGGCGATCACGTCAATGCGGTCCTCAGCCAGGGCACGGCGTAATCCTGATCGATCATCCGCACTTTTTACGGCTGGATTCCACTTTATTTTAGTCCCAAGTCGATCGTAATCTTCATCGCAAAACCAGAGGTGATGTATGCATACCTCTGAGGTTATGCTCTTTTTGGTCACATCTGGATCTGCTTTGAACAACTTGGTTTCCTTTGCCGTCGAAAGATGAAATACATGCAAACGCGCCCCTTGCTTATTGGCCAATTCAATGGCTTTGGAACTCGACAAATAACAGGCCTCTTCAGATCGTATTACTGGATGCAGCGCAATGGGAATGTTGTCTCCATAAATCTCCTTCTGTTTCTGCAGATTCTTCTTTATGGTCGCTTCATCTTCACAATGAACTGAAATCACCATGTTAGTTTTTTTGAAAATATCGGCCAAAACTTCCGGGTCGTCAACAAGCATGTTACCGGTAGAGGACCCTAAAAATAATTTAATGCCGGCGACTTTTGTGGGATCTACCTGAATCAAGTCCTCTAGGTTGTCATTGGTTCCCCCGAGCATGAATGAATAATTGGCCCACGAACTCTCGGATGCAATCGCAAACTTCTGCTCAACTTTTTCCATTGTGGTGGCCTGAGGAACTGTATTAGGCATTTCGATAAAACTGGTAATCCCTCCAGCCACTGCTGCCTTAGACTCAGAGCCTATGGTAGCCTTATGGG
>WTIY01000268.1 GCA_011525065.1 Flavobacteriales bacterium | reverse complement strand
ACTCAGAGACATCTGTTTTCTGACCCTGCAAGGTTTGGATCTTTCTTAAAGCGTATTGTTGAATGGTTAACAGCGGCAACACTATGCGTTCACGAACGCCGATTGAAGCCCGCATGGCTCTGGAGTCTTCCATGAGTTCATCCAGGCCAGAGACCTCTAAAACCAGGGCTTTTGAACGCAAATATTCCTGATGGATTAAAGTCCAGAATTCACCGTACTCTGGATCGTCTTTAAGGTATTGGGTTAGCGGGAAGAAGCTCTTGCTCAAACTCATCATGCTGTTCTCCATTAGGGTTCTAAAAAAGGCAGATTGTTGATATAGCGCCTTTAGATTGTCCATTTTGCCTTCGGCTTTAAGAGTCTCTAAAGCGATGCCTACCCCATAAAAGCCCGGTACGTTTTGCTTGAGTTGACTCCAACTGCCCACAAATGGAATGGCCCGAAGATCGCCAAAATTAAGCTCTTGACTTTTACCTCTTTTGGCTGGTCGGCTGCCAATATTTGTTTTGGCATAATACTTCAGGGTACTGATGTTTTCTAGATAAGGTAAAAATTTTGGATGGCGCTTAAAATCCTGATAAGCCGCATAACTCAAGTCTGCCAATTGTTCTAATATGAGCCTTTGGCTTTGGTCGATATTGGCTTGGTCAGGCGCAAAAATTTCATTGGCAATGCCAGAGCTGATCAATTGCTCCAAATTGAATTGACAAGAAGCGATTGTGCCAAAATTGGAGCTAATGGTTTGGCCTTGAATGGTTAATTGTACCTCTTCATGTTCTATGGTGTTCCCTAAAGAGGCATAAAACTGATGCGTTTTTCCTCCGCCTCTCGCTGGAGGACCGCCACGGCCATCAAAAAATAAGGCTGTAACCCCATGTCGGCGAGACACTTCAGTCAGGCGTTCTTTGGCTGTGTAAATGGCCCAATTCGCCATTAAATAGCCTCCGTCTTTAGTCCCGTCGCTAAAGCCAAGCATTATGGATTGACGCTTGTTTCTTCGATCTAGGTGTTTCTGATAATTCGGGTTGTTGTAGAGGGTTTCCATCACCACGTGGGCTTGTTTGAGATCGTCTATGGTCTCAAAAAGCGGGATGACATCGCATTCGGGTTCTTGCCAATCACACAGCCGAATCATGGCAAAGGCCTCCATAATGTTCACCACACTTCCGTTATTGCTGATGATATAGCGCTGACATGCTTTAACACCATTTTGGGCCTGAATGGCTTTCATGGCATAAATAGAGGCTAAGGTTTGATGCCCGATCGGGTCCTTTATTTTATCTACCTCTAAAGCACCTTTGGCTTTACTGAGTACTTCTATTTTATCCTCATCGACTAGGCTGTCGTAATCTGGCGGAATAATTTTAGGATAGGCCTCAGAAATGGCATGGATCGCTTGGGAGTGTATTCTTGAATCTTGACGAATGTCTAAAGAGGCAAAGTAGCATCCAAAGAGCTGAATTTTATCAATTAGTTCATTAACCTTGGAGACAAATAAGCCCTCGTGCTGTTCGATTAGGATAGTTTTTAAGGCCAATAAATCCTTTAGAAACTCCTCTGTTCGATCACCGCTGACCGGGGTGATGTTGTTCAGCTCATCTGAGAGTTTTTGCTCCAGGGCAATCACCAGAGGTTCTGCCTCGGCAAATGTGATGCGTCGCTTCAACTTGCGCACATCACGGTGATAATTTTTTATCAGAGTACGTCGGAGTCTTTTGGCTACCTCAAGGGTGATTTCGGCAGTGACAAATGGATTCCCGTCTCGATCGCCTCCCGGCCAAAAGCCGAGGTTGATGAGCTCATTAGGTAAGGCCTCACCATCAAAAATATGTGTTTGGGTGTAGCGATATATGTTGTGTGCCGCGTGATAAAACACATGTTCTAAATACCAAATCAAACTCACGGCCTCGTCAAAGGGACTTGGTTTGGATTTCTTAAAAAATGGAGTTTTTCCCAATTGAGCCAACAAGAGTTCGATGTCTTCGAGATTATTTTCTTTGATGGCTTTGGCTAAGTCTGTGATGATGCCCAGCACTGAACCAGGATAGAATTGCGTGGGGTGTGCGGTAAGGACTGGGCGGACCTTAAAACGCTTGAGGTATTCTTTAAGGGCTTGTTTTTTATTTTTTTCTTGGGCTTCATCCTTGATGCTCCTCAAGGTGCCGCGCCCTTCTAGATTATTGATGATTGAAAAGGTGGCCTCCTCAATGGCGTCAAAGAGCACCACTTGACGTTCGATATACTGAATAAAATTAAACAGTAAATCCGTTTGCTCTGAATCATTGAATTCTGGCTTGTAGTGCTGAAAAAACTCCTCGACAATTTCAGTGGGATTCTTACCGGAGTCATATCCCGAAACACAAAGCTCCTGAAAGAGAGGCAACAGCACTCCAGTTTTTGAGATGGAGTCAAAGGGTAGGGTCATGAAAATGCTGTTGTAAATCTGATATTTTGACAGCACATGCTGGTTGAATCGCTCTTCTTTTGTGTGTTTCATAGCCTAGAAATGGAAGGCAAATTTAAGAATAAATGGCTAAAACAACAGAGGAATCAGAAAGTGGCTTAACAGCAGAATCATGATCAAACACATTGTATTTAGCCAAAATCCCGATCGAACCATATGTGCCACGCTTACATGTCCACTGGCAAAAACGATGGCGTTGGGGGGTGTCGCCATCGGTAACATGAAAGCACAACTCGAGGCTAAGGTTACTGGGATAACCATGGACAACACCGGCATGTTTAGCCCAAGTGCGATTCCAGTAATCACAGGTAAAAATACAGTCACCAGGGCCACGTTACTCATGAGCTCGGTCAAGAATAAAACCATGGTGACCAAAGCGAAGAGGATTAAAACAGATGACCATTGGGCTTGTTGTTGCATGTAGACCTGAATGGCATCGATAAATCCGCCTTGGGCCAGTCCGTTTGCCAGGGCCAATCCGCCTCCAAATAAAATTAAGATGCCCCAGGGTAATCGCGCAGTATCATCCCATTGTAGAACACAAGGAGTTTTACCCCATTCCACGGGAAAAACAAAGAGCGCCATGGCGCTAATCATCGCGATGTGGGTGTCGGTCAAGGCCAAGGTAGGCCACCAGGAATTTAGCTGTCCTCGCAAGACCCAGGCCAAAACCGTAAGGCTGAAAATGCTCAAAACAGCAGCTTCCTTTCTGGCAATGGGCCCCAGCGATTCAAGTTCTTGTTCGATGATTTGGTGAGCGCTCTCCAAACGCCCGAGATTGCTCGGATAGGACCATCGAACAATGATGAAATACGCAATCATGAGCAACAGGGCAGCAAAAGGAACCCCAAACACCATCCATTGAAAGAAACCGATATCGATTTGATATTGTTCGTTTAAAAAAGCGAGCATAACGCTGTTGGGCGGGGTGCCAATCAGTGTGGCCATGCCCCCGATGTTCGCCGCTGCTGCGATGCCCAGCATCAAGCTCAAGGCAAATCTTTTGAGTTTCTTCTTTTGTTTTTTGGTTCGTTTTTTAACCAAGTGGTAAACCGATAGGGCCATAGGGAGCATGACCACAGTACTCGCTGTATTTGAAATCCACATAGAGAGCAAGGCGGTGGCCAGCATGAAGCCCAAAACCACGCCGTTTGCTTTAGGCCCTGTTAAGCGCAATATGTGTAGGGCTATTCTTTTGTGTAAGGCCACTTTTTCAAGGGCAAGGGCAATCACAAATCCTCCAAAAAAGAGAAAGACTATAGGATTGGCATAGTGTGCGGTTACTGAGCTAATGCTGGCGATGCCGAGCAAGGGGAACAGCACGATGGGCAAAAGGGCCGTAATCGAAATCGAAACGGCCTCAGTAATCCACCAGAGTACCATCCAAAGACAGGCCGCGAGGATTTTGTCCATAAGCGGATCAAAAATAGGCTGCGGGCTAAGCAGGATTCCAATTGCGACTAAAGGCCCCAGGCATAGGGCAAGCATTCGTTTCATCAGACCGAATTTAAGTAATGATTTTTTAAATAAGAAACTGACTTGCTGAATGCGCGAAGGTTTAAAGAGAATCGCCCTGATTCACCCAACAGTACAGCAAGTGAGATGCCGCTAGATTTGAGCGCGTAGGGCTATGATCAAATTACGGCCAGCCGCTGAGATCCCTGAACTGTAAGTCCGGTAGCGTTGATCAGTTATGTTTTCAATTCCCGCAATGAGTTCAAAATTTGTCGCTAGGTTGTATTGCGCTTTGAGGTTAAGCGTGTGCCAAGCCGGGGAAAATGTTTTACCATTGGCATCTAGGGCATAGATTTCTGTTTTAGACCGCTCCTCTAGGGCCAATTCATCATGAGAAAATCCACCACTGTATTGTGTGTAGCCCTGAATCAGGAGTTTTTGTGCTTTAAACGAAAGTCGTGTCGCGCCAAACCAAGGGGCCGTATGGCGGGCGGGACTTTTAACCCCATCATCCATTTCTTCGGTGCCTTTTTGCCAATTTAAATCAGAGGTCAGGCCAAAACCTGAGGGCAGTTTAACCTCAAGCCCTGTATGGAAGCCGTAAACTTGAGCTTGAGCAGCATTTTGAATGGCTTGAACTCGACTTAGCGCTCCGTCGTAGGTAATTTCTGTAGCTCCGTTCAACGTGTAATCTCGTCGAATCATGGCGTTGTTGAGATGGGTAAAATAACCGCTAAAATCGAGCTTAACCCTTTTGTTGATCATGTGTGCAACGCCCAAATCCCAACTAATGGCGTATTCAGGTTTTAGATCGGGATTCGGCACCACGACGGACCCGGGTTCAGAGTCAAAAACTTTCCCGATGTCATCCACATTTGGCGCTCTAAATGCGGTGCCTAAGTTCGTCCTAAGATTCCAAGATGAAGAAGGCTGGTAGACCAGGCCAAAACTTCCTGTCAAGGCTTCGGTGTTCAGGGAGGTTGTCTCAAAGGGCAATGGATAAAAGCTGGTGTCGAATTCGGCTTTGAGGCCAATGCCGTTATAGCGCAATCCAGCCTGAGTCATGAGCCGTTTGTTCCATTGATATTGCAGGCTAATATAGGCCGCATAAGACAGCCAATCTGCCTGGGGATATCTCGAGGGGCCAGGGCTGCTCACACCGGTCATTATGTTTTTTTCCAAACCCTTAGAATCGACGTGATTCAACACCCATTCTAGGCCGTAAAACAAGCTGCTTTTGTCACTCAGGGTCTTTCTAAAGTCCATGTTGGCGGAATAAGCGTTTACGCGTTCCTGACGATTTTCTTGTACGGGGTCATTGAAATGACGACTAATACGGCTTTCTTCGAAGTTTTGTAGGGCAAGACATAGGGTCATTTCTGAAAAAAGTCCCCGTGATTTGTTGTGATGTGCCGTGAATTGATTCATCACCCATTTTTGTGGGCCGTAATCCCACTGACCGAACTGCGGCAAGCCTTCTGAAGTCCGCAGTTGTCTGTCATAACGACTAAAGGCGGAGGTTTGCGATAAGTGATGCGCCAAGCTGAAGTCCCAGCGATTATTGGGTTTGAAAAAGACTTTTTGCATCAGGTTACTTTGGTTATAGCCTGAAGGTACTTGACGATTCGGATTGGGATTTGGCCTGATCAAATCTTGACCATTGACTTGGGTCACGTAAAATGGACGCAGGAAATCTTCAGGGCCATTTGTTCCTTGTCTTAAGTCTCCAAAATTGGTTCTTGTGAAACTGGTTGTCAAAGCCCATTTTTTGGCGCCAGCTTGTAGGTGGGCGTGAGCAGTTCGTTCAAAATTGGCAGAGGATAAGCGACTCATGGCAGCCCCTTTGACCACCCAGTCTTGGTCGGTTGAAAATTTCGCGCCTAGAGTTTCGAAACTCATGACCCCACCTATGGCATCGCTTCCATAGATCACAGCGTCTGGCCCCAGAAGCACCTCTGCACTTTGTAGAGATAAAGCGTCCAGCGAAATGACATTGTGGAGGTTCCCGCCACGAAAAATTGCCGTATTCATGCGCACACCGTCAACAGTGTATATGAGTCGATTGGTTGCGAACCCACGAATCATGGGACTGCCCCCGCCTTGTTGGCTTTTTTGAACAAAAACAACCCCTGAGTTCCCGAGTAAATCTGCAGCGGTTTGAGGATTGAGTAGGCTGACATCTTCTGCGTTAATACGCACGACCTTTAATGGACTTTTGTCTTTGGGTTGTCGCCATTTTGTCGCCGAGACAATGACCTGATCCAGTTGTGTGTCGTCTGGCTGAAGCGCAACTTGGTAATTGCGTTCTTTTAATTCAGACCGACTCATCACGATCAATTCATAGCCCAGAGCACGTATTGAGAAGATCGCATTCTGAGAAAACCCGTCAAGTGAAACCACCCCATTTGAATCAGTCCATCGGTAGGCCTTTGTCAAGGTATCTTGTACGAAGGCGTGAGCCACAGGATGATCATCCCGAGGGCTGGTCAAATAAAGATTTTGACTCTGTAATGGGCACAGAGACAGCAGGGCCAAGAATGACAAGAAAAGACGCATCAATGACACTTATTTTAGAGGTTTAATGAGTTAGCGCTTGCCTAACCACAAAAACCATACCTTAAAATTCATTTGAGTCTTTTAAATGGAAAGTCTCTAAGGGTTTTTTATCGTTTGGATTAATGCATCCACAATTTCTGGATTCAAAAGCGTACTGGTATCTCCCAGATTGTCAAATTGTTTTTGAGCAATGTTTCGAAGAATTCGCCTCATGATTTTACCGCTTCTGGTTTTTGGTAAGCCTGGGGTAAAGACCATTTGATCCAATTTTGCAATGGGTCCTATTTGGGCCGCGATCGATGCATTGATCGCTCCCTTGAGGGCATCAGTCTGGTCGGGCGCGACTTCAGATTTTAGAATGATGAAGCCGAATAGGCTGTTTCCCTTTATGTCATGAGGGACCCCGATCACTGCAC
>WTIY01000257.1 GCA_011525065.1 Flavobacteriales bacterium | reverse complement strand
ACCTTTTGGAGCACGGGGCAGATTTGCGTGCCATTCAGCAAATGTTAGGTCACGAGAGCATCACCACAACTGAGATTTATACCCATATCGAAACAGCCCATTTGAGTAAGGTTTTGGCCCAATTTCATCCGCGCAAATAAATCTCTTCCACCCAGTTAAAATCAATCACCGACATTTATTAAATAAAACACATGAAATATATCACGTTAAACGATAAAGTCCGCATGCCTGCTTTAGGTTTGGGGACCTGGAAGGCTCAAGGCGACATCGTTATCCAGGCCATCATTAATGCCATAAAAATGGGATATCGTCATATAGACACTGCCATGATTTACGACAATGAAGTTGAAGTCGGACAAGCCATTGCAAAGGCCATTGATCTTGGATTATGCCGACGTGAGGATTTGTTCATTACCTCGAAACTCTGGAACGACCGACACGATGCGGATGATGTCCTGCCTGCCCTTGAGGCCAGTCTGAAGCGCTTGAATTTGAACTATCTGGACCTTTATTTAATTCATTGGCCAGTGGCGTTTAAAAGCGGCGTAATTTTGCCCGAATCCTCACAGGATTACCAGCCCTTATCCAAAGCCCCGCTTGCGGCCACCTGGAAGGCCATGGAAGCGGTCAAACGCACGGGTCTAACTAAGGCCATCGGGGTCTCAAATTTTACGCTGCATCACCTTGAATCCTTAAATGCTGACTCGGAAACCCCTGCTGTTAATCAGGTAGAGATGCATCCGCTGCTCACCCAAAAGGCCCTTCGCGATTATGGAAAGAAACACGGCATGGTTCTAACGGCCTATGCCCCACTGGGTTCAACAGATCGAGCCGAGGGGATGAAGGCCCAAGACGAGCCGGATTTATTTGAACTCTCTGAACTTAAGCTTATGGCGGAGCGTTATCAATGCACGCCAGCGCAACTTTTGATTGCCTTTCACATAAATCGCGGAGATTCTGTGATTCCTAAAGCGGTGCAAACGACGCATTTGTCGGATAACCTAGCAGCTGCAAGCATTGAGCTCAGTAAAGAGGATTTGACTGCTCTAGAGGGGTTGAATCGCGATTATCGATTCATCAATGGTCATTTCTTTGATTGCCCAGAACAGGGCTATGACTGGGTGTTTGCACACCCATAGAAGGCCCCATAGCTGAGTCTGTTTGTCATTTGATTTGAAGCGCGCTTATCCCAATTACTTGGCGATATCGGGACAGCGCTTATTTCGCGATATTGACCGCTCTTGTTTCACGAATTACCGTGACTTTCACTTGTCCCGGGTAAGTCATGTCAGTCTGAATCTTTTGAGAGATTTCAAACGACAATTGCGCGGCTTTATCATCGCTCACTTTTTCACTTTCTACAATGACCCTGAGTTCACGTCCGGCTTGTATGGCGTAAGCCTTTTCTACCCCACCAAACCCAAAGGCGATGTCTTCGAGGTCTTTGAGTCGTTGAATGTAAGAATCCAGCACTTGACGTCTTGCTCCTGGGCGGGCTCCTGAAATGGCATCACAAACCTGAACAATTGGCGACAAGAGATGCGTCATTTCGATTTCATCGTGGTGAGCCCCAATGGCGTTGCAGACTTCTGGCTTTTCTCCGTATTTCTCTGCCCATTGCATGCCTAAGATGGCGTGTGGGGTCTCTGTTTCAGCCTCTGGTACTTTACCGATATCGTGCAAGAGCCCTGCTCGTTTGGCCAATTTGGCATTCAGTCCTAATTCGGCGGCCATGGTGCCGCATAAGCGCGCAACCTCACGGGAGTGGTGCAAGAGGTTTTGACCGTATGAAGAACGGTATTTCATGCGACCAACCGACTTGATCAATTCTGGATGCAGGCCGTGTATGCCCAGATCAATCACGGTGCGCTTGCCCACTTCGGCAATTTCTGATTCGATCTGTTTGGTTGTCTTACGCACAACTTCCTCGATGCGGGCGGGATGAATGCGTCCATCGGTGACTAACTTGTGTAGGGAAAGTCGAGCGATCTCGCGACGCACGGCATCAAAACAAGACAGGATAATGGCCTCTGGAGTATCGTCTACAATGATTTCAACGCCTGTGGCTGCTTCTATGGCACGAATGTTTCGGCCTTCACGCCCGATAATACGACCCTTGACGTCGTCGTTTTCTAGATTAAATACAGAGACACAATTCTCGACAGCCTCTTCAGTGCCAATGCGTTGAATGGTATTGATGATGATTTTTTTAGCTTCTTGTTGGGCCGTCATTTTTGCCTCCTCCATACTGTTTTGTATGAAGGCCATGGCGTCCGTCTTGGCCTCCCCTTTCAGGCTTTCGACGAGTTGCGCTTTGGCGTCTTCTGCAGATAAGCTAGAGATTACTTCGAGCTGTTCGATTTGACTTTTGCGCAAACGATCCAATTCGCTTTTTTTCTTGTCGAGCACTTGTCGCTTGTCCTCTATGTCGGCGCGCTCTTTTTCTAAAGCGGCATTAAGCTTCTTCTGTTGGGCCAATGTGCTGGAGACTTGAGATTCTTTGTCTCTGGTTCGCTTTTCAGCTTCTGCCATCTTTTTGTCTCTGCTTAGAATCACCTTTTCGTGTTCCGCTTTGAGCTCAATGAATTTTTCTTTAGCCTGAAGGATTTTCTCCTTTTTCATGGTCTCGGCATCTACTTTTGCTTCTTTCAAGATGCCTTCTGCCGCCCTTTTGGCGCTGTTAAGCGCTTGTGAAGCGCTGCTTTTTTCGATAATTTTTGCCACGACAAAACCGACAATTAGGCCGATTGCTGCAGTGACTATAATGGGGATATAGGGTTCCATAGTTGTGTACTGAGTATAAAAAAAGCCTATACTGAAGTTGATTGAATAAACTCCTTAAAACACGTTTGAGGCTAATGAATTGATCAAGGATCCGTGACGAAGACGGCATGCTTTAACAACCCTAACTCACCTCTTTTAAAGAATCTCTGTTGAGTTTACCAAATAATAAATCAATATAGGCAGTTACCTGAATATGTTAAGAACGTCACTTTAGTGCAGCGAGCACCGATTGATCCAAAGCTTGAAGCCTTTGTTCTAAAGACTCCAAATCCTTACCCGCGTCGAGCTCTTTTTGTTCCACCTGGGCGGCAAACTGTAGGGCACACATGGCCAAAACATCTTGTTTGTCTCGCACGGCATAACTCTGCTCGAAGCGTTTGATCATTTCTTCTATGCGTTTGGCGGCCTTACGAAGGCCTTCCTCCTGCTCCGCCTGTATGGTTAAAGGATACAAACGGTCGGCAATGGTCAACTTTATTTTAAGTGCCTCAGCCATGATTTACGGTGCTAAATGAGCGATACATTGTTCAATATCGCGCACTAAAGCATTTATTTTGAGTTTTGTTTCTCTTTTATGTTGGTCGCTGCCAAGCATTGCATTGGCCATTTTTAACTCCTCACAACGTTTTTTCCACTGCTCCAATTCTTCAGCTTGATTTTGGTTTTGCTGTTCCAATTCAGCCAAAGTAGCAGTCAATTGCTGATGGTCTGTTTTCAGGCCTGTATGGGCCGAGATCAGCTCTTGAAGTTTCGATTCTAATGAATCTACTATGGAATTGAGTTGAGCCATTCAATGAACATTACAACACTTGATAACAAATTTAATAAATCTTGGGTGATGCAAGGCTCAAGCTTCTGTTAATTCTCGAATTTTTTGTAATATTCACTTTGTAAATATCGTTTGTAATTAACCCTTAATTAGACAACCAAATTTTCACAAATCTGCCTTACGGCACGTTGGGTTAAACCTCGGTAGCATCGAATTTTAATGAGAAAAAACGCATCATCAAAACTTGTTTTAAACAGAGTAAAGCCCCTGTTTGTGGGCCTGTTAAGCCTGTTTTGTTTTCAGAGTCTGTCGCTAGAGGCCCAGACCGCTAAGCAGTTTGATTTTGATGACCCCCTAAAAGAACAACTTAGGCTATCGGGTAATTTTGGTGAGCTGCGCGGCAGTCACTTTCACGCCGGATTGGATTTAAAAACCAACCTGACCATCGGCAAGCCTGTTTACGCCGCAGCGGATGGTTATGTCAGTCGTTTAAAGGTAGCCCATTTTGGTTATGGAAAGGCGCTTTATTTAACCCATGAAGGGGGGTATGGTAGCGTCTACGCCCATTTAGATCGCTTTGCCGACGACATTCAGAATTACATCAAGAATACGCAATACAAAAAAGAACGATTTCAAGTTGAGCTGTTTCCATCCAAAGACAAATTTGTGGTCAAAAAAGGGGACTTAATTGGGTATACTGGGAATACAGGAAGCAGCGGAGGGCCTCATCTTCACTTTGAGATTCGGGACCCCCAATCAAGACCTCTGAATCCCCTTGATTACGGTATTGAGATTTCAGATACCAAATCACCCATACCGACCGTATTGCGCTGGTACCCCTACAATAAGAATGGTCGAAATGTAGAGACTTACGGTCAAAATCTCTCACTGACCCAAATAAGGCCCAATGAATTTTTAGCCGAAAGCCTGGCCACTTCAGGACGCATAGGTTTTGGCATTGGGGCCTACGATCAGCAGGACGGTTCATCAAATAAAAACGGGGTTTATCGCATTAAAACGTCGCTTAATGGAGCCCTAACCCAAGAAATTTTATTTGATCGTATTTCCTTTGATGAGTCCAAATTCATGAATCGATACATGGATTACCGGCATTATCGCGAGCGAAAACAGCGTGTCCAAAAGTTGTTTAGAGAGACCAACAATCCATTGGGAATCATTAAAATTTTAGAAAGCGATGGCTATGTGTCCATTGAGCCAGGAGCGTCTTACGTGTATCGCATTGAACTTATGGATTATTCTGGTAATCAAACAACCATCGACGTCCCTATCGTGGGAATTGAGTCCGAAGACAGCCAGATCATTAAAGCTTCCGCAAAGCCTCAGGATCAATCGGGTGATGACTTGGAGCGGTTGACTGAGATTCCCAATTCATCAGCCACGAGTTGGTCTGAATCGCGTTACAGTGTTTTTTTCTCGAAAGGCTGTTTTTATGAATCGACCGCATTGGACCTTTCCGTGGATTCCGAGATCCTGCGGTTGGATCGGGATCGTTTTGCGGTGTACAAACCGATAAAAATCAGTTATCGGGCGGATCATTTAGGTCCGGAAGATTTGGCCAAAGCCTACATCGCCCGCATTGATCCTTACGGAAAACCAATTTATCAAAACACCTCACGCAGTGGCACCACATTGGAAGCCTCGGTGAGTGCCCTGGGAAACTACGGGGTGTTTTTTGATGATGTGCCACCCACCATTATTCTGCGCCAGCCTGCAGAGGGTCAGTGGTACAGCAAAGCCAAAAAACTCAAAGTGACCATAAAGGACAAGGAGTCTGGAATTGCCGATTATCGAGCAACCATTAACGGCCGTTTCATTTTAATGGAATACGATTACAAAACCAATCGATTGACCTATGACTTTTCAGATGCCATTATTGATGAGGCTGCCCATAATTTAAAAGTAGTTGTACTGGATAATGCTGGAAATAGTACTACTTTTGAGCGACTGTTTTACCGCAAAGCCGATGATTAAATCCCTGAAATTATTGACCTTTTTCGCTGTGTTGTGTTTGCCTTTTGGGGTTTTGGCGCAAACTGCGACCCTCAAAGGGATTGTTTTTGATGCTGCGGGAAATACGGTTTCAGGAGCTACGGTATCCTATGACAATCAGGGGGTAGTCACAGATCGCAATGGCGTGTATGTGTTAGAAATCCCAGCGGACCAAAAGATTACGGTAACCTTTTCTTATCTGTCGCTAAAAGCGGTCTCTGTCGCACTGAGTTTGGGTCCCAATGAAGATTATGAGTTCAACCCTGTCATGCAAAATGATATTGAGGTTTTTGGTGAACTTGTTTTAGACGTCAAAAAGCGAAAGCGCATCGAGGGCATACAGAGTTTTTCGCCAGAAATAGCCCGTAAAATGGTCGGGGGCAATGCGGGGGTGGAAGCTGTATTGATGTCCTTACCGGGGGTGAGCGGGAACAATGAACTCAGTACTCAGTATGCCGTGCGCGGCGGGAATTATGATGAGAATCTGGTTTATGTCAATGAAATTGAAGTTTATCGCCCATTTTTAATCCGCAGCGGACAACAGGAAGGTCTAAGTTTTGTCAACAGCCAAATGACGGCCAATGTAGATTTTTCAGCGGGAGGCTTTCAGGCTAAATACGGTGATAAACTCTCCTCTGTTTTAGACATTACCTATCGTCGGCCCACTGACTTTGAAGCGTCTATGGATTTAAGCTTGCTCGGAGGACAACTTACCGTAGGCGATAAATCAGAAGATGGTCGCTTTACCGCATTGGGCAGTATTCGTTATCGCGACAACAGCTTGTTTGTGGATGCCAAACAAACCCAAACTAATTTTAGACCACGCTTTACAGACTTGCAGTCTTATTTGACCTATAAAGTCAACAATAAACTCGAGTTGGGTTTTCTTGGAACGGCATCGATTAATGATTATCGTTACGAGCCCCTCACACGACAAACAAATTTTGGAACCATTCAAGACCCCAGAGCCCTCTTGGTCTTTTATGAGGGTCAAGAGGTTGATCAATACCGCACGGTGTTTGGCGCCTTAAAAGCCACTTATGTGGTTTCTGAAGCCTACACCACTAAGTGGATGGCCTCGGTCTACCAAACCGCTGAACAAGAACATTACGATATATTGGCGCAATACCGCATGGGTGAAGTCAATACCAGTATTGGGGATGAAAATTTAGGGGAAGTTGAATTTTCAGAAGGGATTGGCAGTCAATTAACCCATGCCCGAAATGATTTAGAAGCCCTTATTGTGAATCTCAATCATCGGGGACAAATTCAGTCCGGTGCCCATCAAATGGAATACGGCCTTAAATATACCAGTGAACGAATTCGGGATCGT
>WTIY01000136.1 GCA_011525065.1 Flavobacteriales bacterium | reverse complement strand
GATTCATTAAGGGGTGGAATAACACCCGAACGTATCTGGTGGGATTTAGAGCATTACGATTTATCGGTCAAATTGGATGTCGATGGTCGTCAAATCAGTGGAACAAACCGCATCAGTTATGTTGTTAATCAAGTAAAGCCTGAGCCAGGCCGAGTTTCTGCTAAGACTAAAAAGGTCATGCAAATTGACCTTCAATGGCCCATGCGTTTAGATTCGGTAACCCAAAATGGGGTTTTATTAAAGGTGATTCGAGAAGGTTCAGCCCATTTCGTGACGACTGAAATGCCACAAATTTCTGGCCAAGCGAACAGTGTTATGTGTTATTTTTCCGGTCGACCAATCGAGGCTCAAAACCCGCCATGGGATGGAGGATTTACCTGGAATCAAGACGAATTAGGGCGGCCTTTTATAGCCAATGCAAATCAAGGCATTGGTGCCAGTGTTTGGTGGCCCAATAAAGATCATCCCTACGACGAGCCGGACCGCGGAGTCGATTTAAAAATTCAGCTAGCAAAGCCTTTGGTCGCCGTAGGTAACGGACGACTTCTCGAGGTCAGTGATGCTGGAGATGACGATCAAATTTTTCATTGGCAAGTGACCTCGCCCATCAACAACTACGGGGTCAATATCAATGTGGGGCATTATGTACGTTTTGAGGAAGTTTACAGGGGCCTAAGCGGAGCTTTAGATTGTACTTATTGGGTCTTGGATTACAACTTAGAACAAGCCAAAACCCAATTTAAACAGGTTCCCATGATGCTCGAGGCCTTCGAACATTGGTTTGGCCCATACCCCTTTTACGATGACGGCTATCAGCTCGTTGAAGTACCTTACCTCGGCATGGAACATCAGAGTAGCGTGACTTACGGCAACGGTTATCGAAATGGTTATCGCGGCACTGATTTGAGCGATTCAGGCTGGGGCATGAAATTCGATTTCATCATCATCCATGAATCTGGTCATGAGTGGTTTGCCAACAACATCACCAACAGCGATGTCGCAGATATGTGGATTCACGAGGGTTTCACCGCCTATAGCGAAAATCTATTTTTGGATTATCACTACGGCCGCGAGGCTTCGAACCAGTATGTGGTGGGAACTAAAAAAAGAATTCAGAACGATCGGCCATTAATCGGATATTATGGTGTCAATCACGAGGGAAGTGGAGACATGTATTACAAAGGGGCTAATATTTTACACACCTTACGTCAATGGGTGAACGACGATGCACTCTGGCGTGAGGTTTTAACTGGATTGAACCAGCAGTTCAGGCATCAAACCATAAGTTCAAAGCAACTGGAAGATTATATTGCATCGGCCTTGAATCTTAATTTGACTCAATTTTGGGAGCAGTATTTACGCACCCCAGACATCCCAGTATTTGAATATCATATTCAGGATAAAACGCTAAAATATCGCTACAATAAAACCATTGCAGAATTCAACCTGCCTGTATTGGTGCATGTCAACGGGGCTTCGCATTGGCTGCGCCCCACTGAATCCTGGAAAGAGTTGTCTCATCCCTCTGAAATCAAAGATTTTGAGGTCGATAAAAATTTCTTGCTCAAAGCTCGAGTAATCGATAGGCCCTGACGCGGGGACACCCCTTTAGATTGAGACTATTAAAACCCATGGCTTAAGGGCATAGCCAGGCCTTTAGCTCAAGATTATTTACTAACTTTCGGGCTCAAAAAAATTGCAAATATCCCATGCGAATAACAGTCATTTTAGGCGTATTGATCGGCGTCACTACTCTGGCTCCTCTGGCCAATGCTCAGAAAATAAATCCTGAAATATTTCAACACATCAGTCCTCGTGAGATTGGCCCTGGTGGCATGTCAGGTCGAGTCACTGCAATCGATGTGGTTTTGAGTCAACCAGATGTAATCTATGCAGGTACAGCTTCAGGTGGGGTTTGGAAAACTACCGGTGGTGGTCAAACCTGGCAACCAATTTTTGAACAAGAGGCCACAGCTTCTGTAGGGGCGTTGGCCATCGACCAAAAAAATCCATCCATCATATGGGTGGGAACTGGAGAAGGAAATCCAAGAAATAGCCTCAACGGAGGTAAGGGCATTTATCGCTCACTGGATGCGGGTCAAAGCTGGGAGCTAATGGGTCTGGAGGCTACCAGGAACATCCATAGAATTTTGATCGACCCCAATGATTCAAATACGGTTTATGTGGGGGCCATCGGCTCACCTTGGGGGGCTCACCCAGAGCGAGGTGTATTTAAAACCACTGATGGCGGTAAGACCTGGCGCCACATTTTAAAAACCAATGGGCATTCAGGAGTCGCAGACATGGTCATGGATCCTTCAAATCCCAACAAAATTCTAGTGGCCATGTGGGAACATTTTCGTAAACCTTGGTTTTTTAAATCTGGAGGGGCAGGATCAGGACTTTATATCACTCATGACGGTGGAGAACATTGGATAAAGAAAACAGAAAAAGAAGGATTGCCTCAAGGGGATTTAGGGCGCATTGGACTGGCCATATCACCGAGTAATCCTGATCGTATTTACGCGCTAATAGAATCCAAAAAAAATGGCTTATACGTCAGTCTGGATGGCGGTAGCTGCTGGGCTTTGGTCAATGATAAGAACGACATCGGTAATCGCCCATTTTACTATTCAGATATTTTTGTTGATCCCCAAAATGAGTATAAACTTTATTCCGTCTTTACCTATGTGAATGTTTCCATCGACGGGGGTAAAAACTTCGAACAGCTCATGCCCGCTTACGGTGTCGACAATGGGGTTCATCCGGATCATCACGCTTGGTGGATTCATCCAACCAACGGCAAATTCATGCTCGATGGCAATGACGGTGGTTTGAACCTAACCAGAGACGGTGGCCAATCATGGCGTTTTATGGGTAACATACCGGTGGGCCAATTTTATCACATTGCGGCTGATATGGACGTCCCGTACAATGTTTACGGTGGCATGCAAGACAATGGCAGTTGGCGCGGACCGGCTTATGTGTGGAAACGTCAAGGCATCCGCAACAGCTATTGGCAAGAAATTTCTTTTGGTGATGGGTTTGATGTGGTCCCTGACCCGACAAACTCACGATTCGGTTGGAGCATGAGCCAAGAGGGTTATGTGACTCGATACGATTACTTAACTGGGAATAATCATTTGGTCCGCCCTACTCACCCCGACCCTGAAGTTCGTCTGCGTTTTAACTGGAACAGTGCCATCAATATAGATCCGGTAGATCCAAAGACCATTTATTTTGGTTCGCAGTTCGTCCACAAGAGCGAAGATAAAGGCTTGACCTGGACCATAATATCAGACGATTTAACCACAAATGATTCAGAAAAGCAAAAACAAGACGAAAGTGGAGGACTCACCATGGACGCCACTGGGGCTGAGAATCACACGACAATTTTAGTCATAGAACCCTCACCCTTAAATCCAGCCATACTTTGGGTAGGAACGGACGACGGGAGGGTTCATCTCACTCAAAATGGCGGCAACACTTGGCAAAGTCTAGAAAAAAACATCAAAGGTTTGCCCTCTGGCAGTTGGATTACTCAAATAAAGGCCTCGAACAAAAAACCTGGGACAGCCCTTTTAGTGGCTAACGATTACCGCCGTTTGAATGATGGAGTTTATGTCTATAAAACCTCAAATTATGGCAAAACATGGCAACGCATCGCAAGCGATTTGGATGTCGGTAGTTTTGCCTT
Source organism: Flavobacteriales bacterium (assembly GCA_011525065.1). Classification (GTDB taxonomy): domain Bacteria; phylum Bacteroidota; class Bacteroidia; order Flavobacteriales; family Flavobacteriaceae; genus BACL21. Next base: position 3,246 of record WTIY01000136.1, on the reverse strand, counting down.
GAGCATTGTGGAGGATCCCGTGACCGATCAATTGCTTTTTCTCGGGACTGATGATGGCCTTTATTATTCGCTGAATGCCGGAAATACTTGGACCAAATGGACACACAATTTTCCAACCGTTCCGGTTAGCGATTTGCTCATTCACCCCAGAGAACACGATTTGGTTATCGGGACCTTTGGTCGATCCATTTGGATTATGGATGACATTAGACCGCTTCGGGCTCTGGCCATGGATGCTGGTGTTGTAGATCAGGCACTTGTACTCTTTGATCCTCCTGAAGGTTATCAGGCGGCTTATCAACAACCCACCGGCAGTCGTTTTGGAGCGGATGCCCTCTTCCAGGGAGAGAATCGATCCTCAGGAATCACTTTAAGCTATTGGGTAAATCTGGATAAAATCAGTGAATTAAAGACACAAAATACAGAAAACCAAAAGGATAAAGAGACTAAAGATTCATTGTTTTTAAGAATATACAAAGGTGAAGCACTTGTTCGCAGCTTGCAAAAACCAATGCCTGAAACACAGGGAATTCATCACTGGACCTGGTATATGGATGCCAAGGGCAGCGCCTGGATTCGGCGTGAACCAAGAAAAGCCAAACAAGAAATTGGTGGCGGTTATTTGAGTCCAGGAACCTACCAGGTGAGTATTTCGATTGGCCAAAGCGATAAATCGGTATTGACCAGCCCAAAGCGCAGCATTACCGTAAATGCAGATCCAAGAATCGCCCCAATTGACCCAGAGGCGGAGCGATTAACCCAAGAGATGATGGCTCAAGTGCAAAGCTTATCTGATGAAATCATCCAAATGCTGGAGCAAATCAAAAAAGATAAAGACGGACTTGATCGACTTGAAAAAGATTTGAAGCGTCAAAAAGACAGTGCTTATACCGGTTTGACCCAGTCTGTTTCAACGATGAAAAAACAGCTCACAGAACTTCAGGACCTTTTTGTTGGCGCTCGTGACAAACGGCAGGGCATTACTGCAGATGCCTCGCCCAGTGTGTCCGATCGCATGCGATTAATCATGGGCTATTTACGCAGTCGACCAAACGGTCCGACCCAAACAGAACAGCAGCTCTTGAGTCAAGCCAAAGCATCGGCGGCCAAGGCCAAGCAAAGCGTCCTAGATTTTTATTCAAATGATTGGGTTGAATTCACTCAAAAAGTAAAAAGCATAGACATTCCATATTTCCAAACCTCCGAATTCCAAAACGATGATCAATAACGTTTCAACTTTGCAAAAAAGAATTTACGCCCTTAGTCTGATAATATGGCTTGGAATGTTTCAAAATCCCGTCCTGGCGCAATCTCAGGCTGAATCGAAATATGGCAGTTGGTTTGTTTTTATCAACCAGCATCGATTTAACGAGAAATTCACCACCTTGACCGACATTCAGCACAGAAGTTGGGAATACGCGCAGAATTTTAATCAATTGCTTTTACGAAGCACGCTGAATTACCGTCTAAATTCTGAATTTCAACTGGGGTTGGGTTACGGTTATATCGCGACGGATTCGAGTTTTGAAAACACCCCTGATGAAATGAATTCCAGTGAGCATCGAATTCACGAACAGCTTCTTTTTAGAAAAAAATTCAATAAAGGGGTATGGATCAATCGCTACAGACTAGAACAACGATTCCTCTCCAATGATGGGGATGGTTATGATTTAGCGCATCGAGCGAGATATATGGCACGGGTCAATTATTCGTTAAGCCCAAAATTCTTTCTCTCGGCATTTGACGAACTGTTTTTGAACCTAGATCGACCGGTATTTGGACAAAATCGTCTTTATTTCGGTGCAGGATATCAAGCGACGCCAATGCTCAATGTGCAATTAGGTTTCATGAAAAATCACTTTTCGTCAGCCAATTACGACCGAATCTTACTGACCCTTTGGTATAACAGTGATAGCTTTTAATGCTCTATTGGTCAGCCATCATAAAACAAAAAATATCGTACTTTAGAATCTAATTTTACTATCATGATCAAAATTCAATGCTTTGTCCTGGCTTTGACCCTTACCCTGGTGGGGTGCAAACATGAGGTCAAGAATCAACCCGACAACACACAATCGAGCCAATCAGAGAACACGCAGCCAACACCAAGGGTTGAGGCCAATAAAGAAACCGTGGTGGTGAAACTGGAGTCAAAAAGTGGCAGTACTGCGACCGGTGTGGCCATTTTTGTGCAAGAATACGGTCAGGTTCGCGTAATCAGTGAATTTGAAGGCTTGACTCCAGGCATACACGCCATGCACTTGCATGAAAAAGCGGATTGCTCTGCTGCGGACGGCACCTCAAGTGGCGGTCACTGGAATCCAACCTTTGAAAAACACGGATCCTGGGGAGACCCTAAAGGCTATCACCGAGGCGACGTAGGTAATCTCACAGCAAAATCAGACGGTACGGCTAAACTTATGTTCCAAACCGATCAATGGTGTATCGGTTGTGGCGATGAAAACAGAGATATTCTGGGGAAAGCCGTAATCATTCACGAGGGTCGAGACGACCTCACGACTCAGCCTACCGGAAATGCCGGAGGCCGTGTAAGCTGTGGAGGAATCATAAAGTAAATCCTGAAATAAAGATAAATCGTCGCCTAGTCCAATTCGACAATTACTTCATCCAATCCTCGGCGCACCTTTTCCATTTTTGAAAAGGCATCTTGAGCTGAACGGTGACCCACTGGAAGTAAAAGGACGGCTCTTAAACCTTGAGTGCTTAGCCCAAGTATTTTGTCATATTTTGGAGGCTCAAAACCTTCCATTGGACAGGCATCGATACCCTCAAGGGCGCAAACCGTCAATAAGTTACCTAAAGCAATATAGGCTTGTTTGGCCATCCAAACTTCCTTATCCTTATTGGACATCTCTCCCATCTCATTGAGTAAAAATTCACGAAACGGCGCCAGAATTTTGTCGTCGGTCCCTCTTTTCGCTTTGACCAAATCAAAATAAGAATGAATGAACTCTGGGGTAACGTCAGTCCTGGTACATAAAACCAACAAGTGAGAGCACTGCTGAATTTGTTTTTGATTCATAGAAGCAGCAATCAGTCTAGATTTTAATTCTTCGTTAGAAATCACCAACATTTTCAAAGGCTGCAAACCATATGAGGAGGCCGTCAGATCAAAAGCCTCTTTGAGCAATTGAATCTGCTCCGACCCCAATTTGCGATCGGGATCAAAGGACTTGCAGGCATAACGCCATTGGAGTTGGTCAATAATCGATGACATAGCTATTT
>WTIY01000101.1 GCA_011525065.1 Flavobacteriales bacterium | reverse complement strand
ATGGTAAACAGTGTAGAATTCGCCCAAAGATTAGGCGAAATCCTGAAATTTTACGGCATCACTGCGGCCGCTTTTTCGGACATGGTCCAGGTCAATCGCTCGACCATTTCACATCTATTATCTGGCAGAAATAAGCCCAGTCTCGAGTTTGTTTTAAAGGTGCTAAATGCCTTTCCAGAAGTCGAACTTTTTTGGCTCTTAAATGGCCAAGGCCACTTCCCTACCCAAACCAAAATTGAGGGTCAAAGACAAAACCCCGTTGTTGAAAAGGAACAAAATGCCTCAAAAACACTTTTTGACGTGCCTAACCCACCCAGTTCATCCGAAATTACACCTGCGGATGCTCAGATCCACCAAGCGATTAATGACACAGAGGTGGAACAAATTGTCATTTTCTACAAAAACGGAAGCTTTAAACATTACCGTCCTTAAAAGGATTTTGACGAAATTTGCATCATGAATCACCTTAAATTACCCCTGGCAATCATTGGTTTGAGCGCTCTATTGACCGGCTGTTTTAATACCAGCAGAAATTGCGAGCAATGTAAAACTGGTAAGTTTTCTTTTTCTACCGAGGTCGGAGGGCGCATCGAGACCAGTACTTTTGTGCGTTTCAAGGATTACGAAGTCGAATACTTTCAAGGCAAAAGCGACACCTCAAACATTCGATGGATCAACGACTGTGAATACATTCTTCAAAAAAGAAACCCTAAAAACAGGGCCGAACAACAGGCCATTCACATCAAGATCACAAAAACAGACGAAATGGGCTATGAATTTGATTACAAGGCTGTGGGCGCTGAAAAAACCCTAAAAGGCAGAGTTAACCGCGTCAATTAAGCCTAGAAGAGTGAGGTTTGGCCTTGTGAATCGTCTTTGGGGTCGTCCTTCTTCTGTGGTTTGTCGCCCAATTCTTTAGCTGTAATATCCCCGGATTCATTGACTTCCTCTTCCTCAACCTCAATTTGAGATAAATCTTTTTCTGGCAGGACATTGACTTGAGCCGAGGAATTCGTGGCAATCGTAGAATCCTTTTGTGCGTAACCACCTTTCTGCTGAGTAGCCTCCTCCTCTGGTGATGGGTCTTCGTAAGGCAATGCCTCAAGAGCATTGATCTCCAAAACCTTGTCTTTTGTCAATTGATTGCCCATGGCTGAAATGCCCTTAACCGTGATAAAAGACGCTAAATCAATTTCTAAATTGTCTTTTCTAGCTTTATTTCGCTCTTTGACAAAAACCACCTCTGCGACGGGACGAAAATCTGTAAAAACTTTTTCAAGATAAGATTTTGGATGGCCACTAATGACCAATTCTTCACGTTCGGGCTGTTCGATCATGAATCGCTTGACATAAAACAAATCTTTTTCCCCAGCCCAGTAGATCACGGTAATGGGCTTGTTTTTGACCCACTGTTCCAAGACAATCATGTCGTGGTCAAAATGCAAAGACATGTCTGGCAAGACAGTTTTCACCATCCCGTTTTGTCGGATAATAAGCAAGCGGTCCTCTGAGGTAAATTCCCCTAAAAGCTCGCCACGTCCATCGACATTTAGTCGTTGAACCGTATCATCAAACCATATTTTACGGGGCTTTAGCGTTGATAGACCCTTTTCTTTGAGCTCAATGCGTTTCACGGCATATTTAGAAACAATATTGCCTTTTGAGGCCCTGCCTTTGACCAATATCTCAGAAAAATCCAAGTCCCATTTAAGCTTTTTAATGCTCCCTGACTGACGCAGTAAAACCGTCACTACCTCTGCCTCCCCATTGGGGTTTGCCGTAAAATAAAGTACCTTGGAGCCTGGATTTCCAGCACTTATATCGTATTCACGATCTCGAGTAATGCTCGTTACCGCAAAACGTTTTATGTACGTAGCGCCTTTCTTACCATCTTTATAAATCAGGTTGTAAATGGTTCGCTTGTCTTTTTTCTTCCAAATGGCCACGTGAATGATTCCTTTACCAATGAAGGTTTTGTCGCTGACTTTAGTGACCATCATCTTCCCAGAATCGGTAAAGACAATGATGTCATCAATGTCGCTACAATCCGTGACATACTCCTCTCGTCGCATGCTTGTCCCAATAAAGCCCTCTTCCCTATTTACATAGAGTTTGGTGTTTCGAATCACCACCTTGGTGGCCTCGATATCATCAAATACGCGGATTTCAGTTTTACGCTCCCTGCCTTTACCATAATCCTTTTTTAAGCGATTGAAATAAGCAATGGCGTAATCAGTCAAATGAACTAGATGATCCTTAATCTGGGCAATTTGGTCCTCCAAAGCCTCAATTTTTTGTTGGGCCTTGTCGATGTCGAATTTTGAAATACGCTTGATGCGGATTTCTGTCAATCGAACGATATCGTCTGTAGTTACGGCTCTTTTTAAGTGCTTTATGTGTGGTTTTAAGCCAACATCTATAGCCTCTATCACACCTTCCCATGTTTCGACCTCTTCGATGTCACGGTAGACACGATTTTCAATAAATATGCGCTCTAGTGAGGCAAAATGCCATTGTTCCTCTAAATCGTTGAGTTGATATTCTAAATCACGCTTGAGCAAATTCACCGTGCGGTCTGTCGAGCGCTTGAGCATTTCATTAACACCAATAAACAGCGGGCGATTGTCCTCGATCACACAGCCTAAAGGCGAAATGGAGGTTTCGCAATTGGTGAAGGCATAAAGCGCATCAATGGTTTTATCCGGAGAAATCCCAGAGGGTAAGTGGACTAAAATCTCAACCTCAGCAGCCGTATTGTCCTCGATGCGTTTGATTTTTATTTTGCCTTTGTCGTTGGCCTTTAAAATCGAATCAATCAAGCTGGAAGTGTTGGTGCCAAACGGAATTTCTTTAATCACCAGAGTACTCTTGTCCAATTGATTGATCAAAGCTCGAGAACGAATTTTACCCCCACGCATCCCGTCGTTATAATGGGTCGCATCCATTAAGCCACCAGTGGGAAAATCTGGCAAAATCTCAAATCGCTTACCGCGTAAATGCTTTATGGAGGCATCGATTAACTCAACAAAATTGTGTGGCAGGATTTTAGTGGATAAACCCACGGCGATTCCCTCAGCCCCTTGGGCCAACAATAGAGGAAACATGACCGGTAAATTAATTGGTTCCTTTTTACGACCGTCATATGAGGCCTGCCATTCGGTGATTTTAGGATTAAATACCACGTCTAAGGCAAATTTGGAAAGCCTCGCCTCGATATATCTAGAAGCCGCCGCATTGTCGCCGGTGTAGATGTTACCCCAGTTTCCCTGAGTATCGATCAAAAGGTCCTTTTGTCCGATCTGAACCATGGCATCAGCAATACTGGCATCACCGTGAGGGTGGTATTGCATGGTGTGACCCACAATGTTCGCCACTTTGTTGTAGCGACCATCGTCGAGCTCCTTCATGGCATGCATGATGCGACGCTGTACGGGTTTAAATCCATCTTCAATCGCCGGAACAGCACGTTCTAATATGACATAGCTGGCATAGTCCAAAAACCAGTCACGGTACATACCCGTGACTCTGGTGATGGTCTCCTGCGCCTCAGCAACTTCGCCCTCTGGTGTCAACTCTGGATCGATATGTTCTAATTCCTCGCTCATATCGACGCTTCAACTTGATCCAGTTCAACTTTGAGATTATTGATGATAAATTCTTGACGATCTGGAGTATTCTTACCCATATAAAAACTGAGTAAATCCTCGACACTCATCGCCTTGTCCAGCATCACTGGATCAAGACGAATGTCATCGCCTATAAAATGTCGAAACTCGTCCGGAGAAATTTCTCCTAGCCCCTTGAAACGGGTGATTTCTGGTTTTGGTCTTAAATCATTGATGGCATCGATACGCTCTTGCTCTGAGTAGCAGTAAATGGTCTTCTTTTTGTTGCGAACGCGAAATAACGGCGTTTGCAAAATGTAGAGGTGGCCTTCTTTGATTAGTTCAGGGAAAAACTGTAAAAAGAAGGTGATCAACAAAAGGCGAATATGCATCCCATCAACATCGGCGTCAGTGGCAATCACAATATTGTTGTAACGCAGATCTTCCAGAGATTCCTCAATATTCAAGGCCGCTTGCAAAAGGTTAAATTCTTCGTTTTCGTATACAATTTTCTTGCTCAAGCCATAACAATTCAATGGCTTTCCCTTTAAGCTGAACACAGCTTGTGTATTCACATCACGACTTTTAGTAATACTACCACTGGCCGAGTCACCCTCTGTAATGAATAAAGTGGTGTCCAAAGTGCGATCGCTTTTTGAATCGGTTAAATGCACCCGACAATCCCTTAACTTTTTATTGTGGAGACTGGCTTTCTTAGCACGCTCTTTGGCCAATTTTCTGATCCCACTGAGTTCCTTCCGCTCGCGTTCTGCCTGAATAATTTTGCGCTGGATTTTCTCGGCGATCTCTGGATTTTTATGCAAGAAATTATCAAAATTTGTTTTGATAAAGTCGTTGACATAGGTTCTAACCGTGGGCATGGATCCCCCCATGTCTGTTGAGCCGAGTTTTGTTTTAGTCTGGCTCTCAAAGACAGGTTCCATAACTTTGATACTTATAGCGCCTACAATGGACTTGCGTACGTCACTGGCATCGTAATTTTTTCCGTAAAACTCTCTGATGGTTTTTACTAGGGCCTCTCTAAAAGCCCCTTGGTGGGTTCCTCCTTGAGTGGTGTTTTGACCATTGACAAAACTGTGGTATTCTTCGCTGTATTGAGTCTTGCTGTGGGTCAGGGCAATTTCAATGTCTTCTCCCTTTAGGTGTATCACATCGTAAAGGCGATCCTCGGCGGACATATTGTCCTCCAAAAGATCCTTGAGTCCATTTTCACTAAAAAATTTCTCACCGTTAAAATCGATGGTCAATCCCGGGTTCAGATAGACGTAATTCCTGAGCATTTTCTCGACATACTCATTGCGGAATTTAAAATTTTTAAAAATGGCCTCATCGGGCGAAAAAATCACCTTAGTTCCCCGACGCTTTGTGCTGCTCTCAGGAGACGGGTCCCGGATGAGCTCACCAAACTCAAAACCAGCAGATTTTATTTGACCCTCACGCACTGATTCTACCCTGAAATAACTACTCAGGGCATTGACGGCTTTAGTCCCAACACCATTAAGCCCTACAGACTTTTTAAAGGCCCGGGTATCGTACTTTCCTCCTGTATTCATTTTAGAGACGACATCGACCACTTTTCCAAGCGGAATGCCTCGGCCGTAATCACGCACCCGCACTTCCTTGTCCTTGATGCGAATTTCGATGGATTTACCCGCACCCATGACAAATTCATCGATGCTGTTGTCCAAAACCTCTTTGAGAAGAATGTAGATTCCGTCGTCTGCTGAAGAACCATCTCCCAGTTTTCCGATATACATACCAGGACGCAGACGAATGTGCTCTTTCCAATCGAGCGAGCGAATATTGTCCTCGGTGTACTGGGTATTTGACATGGATGATTGTTGAGTGGCTAAGATAAAATTATCATGAAAAATGAAAAACCCTCAATGGCTAAAGTAATTAACAATTGTACCGCCGAATTGTTAAGAAAAATAAGGCTTGGCTCGATTTTTAACCCAAGAATTGCCGGCTAATTTAAACGTTGAATCTAAAGTGCATCACATCACCGTCTTTGACGATGTATTCCTTGCCTTCCACCCCGAGTTTTCCGGCTTCGCGTACCTTGGCTTCACTACCGTACTGGGCGTAGTGATCAAAGGCGATCACCTCTGCGCGAATGAAGCCCTTTTCAAAGTCCGTATGAATGACCCCTGCCGCTTGAGGGGCTGTGGCCCCAACAGGAATAGTCCAGGCCCTAACTTCTTTTTCACCAGCCGTAAAATAGGTTTGTAAATTAAGCAACGCATAAGCACTGCGAATGAGTTTGGAAGCACCGGGCTCATCCAACCCCAAATCATCCAAAAACATTTGTCGCTCTTCGAAGGTTTCTAACTCAGTGATGTCTGCCTCGGTGGCTACAGCGAGCACCAGCACATCAGCCCCTTCTTTTTGGGCTAAGACTCGCACACGATCCACATAATCATTGCCGTTAGCCGCGGCCCCCTCGTCCACATTGCACACGTAAAGCACAGGTTTATCCGTAATGAACTGTATGGGGGTGATAAACTCCTTTCTCAGGTCCTCATCTACAGAAACTGCACGAACAGAAATCCCCTCTGAAAGGGCAACTTTGACCTGGTTTAAAACCTCCTGTTCCTTCTTAGCCTCTTTATTGCCTGTTCTGGCTGCTCTGTGAACCTTTTCAAGCCTTTTCTCAACCGTTTCAAGGTCCTTGAGCTGCAATTCCATATCAATGATTTCCTTGTCTGCTTCAGGGTCAACTCGGCCCTCGACATGAACAATATTGTCGTTGTCAAAACAGCGTAGGACGTGCAAAATGGCGTCAGTTTCCCGAATGTTGGCCAAAAACTGATTGCCTAGACCTTCACCCTTACTCGCCCCCTTAACTAAACCAGCGATGTCGACAATTTCAACTGTAGCCGGCACCACCCTTTGGGGGTTAACCAGAGCCTCTAGCTTGATTAATCGCGGGTCGGGAACATTGACCACACCCACGTTTGGCTCAATGGTGCAAAAGGGAAAGTTAGCACTCTGTGCCTTAGCCTGTGACAGACAGTTGAACAAAGTTGATTTTCCTACATTGGGTAGTCCCACAATTCCTGCTTTCATCCTAAAAATTTAGAGGTTGCAAATATATCACATCCACCTAATTAAAATAGAAATTTTGGAAAATTAGGTCGGATCTGAAGAATTGGAAGCGTCCATCCAAGTACAAAACAAAAAGGCTAAGACACAGAAAAAAGTGCTGGAAGAGGCCTACAAAAAGGATATTGAAGATTTAAAACCCCAGCGAAAGACATTGATTAAAAGGCTGGACAATCATTAAAATACCGGCTTAATCGTTGTGCATGAAACGCTGTTTGGCCAACAGCTCCTGCTCAGTTTCTACGTTTTGATCGTCCGGAACGCAACAGTCCACAGGACAGACGGCCGCACATTGAGGCTCTTCATGAAATCCTTTACACTCCGTACACTTATCCGGAACGATGTAGTAATACT
>WTIY01000027.1 GCA_011525065.1 Flavobacteriales bacterium | reverse complement strand
GGGTTTCAAACGGCCGAATTTTTATTAGAACATGGGTTTTTAGATTTCATTTCTCATCGAAAGGACCTTAAAAAGAACATCAATCTTTACCTGGATTTAATTCAGAACAAACCTGTTCGCCAAGTCGAATCGGCCTGATTCGCGGCACTTTATTCCACTAAATTGAGAGGAGCATTTAGACGCTAGACCACTCTTGGTCCCTAATCTAAGTTAATGGTGAATTCTATGCCATTTACGGTCAGTATGGCCACCGAATCACAGGTTCCGTCCCCGTAGTCCAGTGTTCCCGAAAGGTTATTCTGGGTAACCGACATAATGCCCGAAACAAAGTAATCACACAAGGCAATACCGCGAACAAGCGGTGTTGAAACATCCACCACCCCGACGCGTTGAAAACCAGTGCTTAGGCTGGTTTCCCAATCACCCCAGATGTTATAAACATTGTCAATCCAAGTTCCTGAACCGACACCGGCCACCCATTCTGAATAGCGCGTCCCGACACGAGTGGCGGTCACATCACTCCCACTAAAAGCCACCGTAATGTTCTCACTTAAACTTGACTGAGGGTTGCCATTGATATTTTCACTCTCGCGTATTATCAATCCTCCACCGCTGATCTGATGACCATTAAAAACAAAATTTTGGTAGACATAATCGATGGTTCTCAATCCTCCTACGCGGGGACCATATTCCAAAACGATTTGCCCAGAAACCTCTGGGCCACTTAACAATTGACAAGAAGGGCCAAAATCGACCACTAAGGTCACCGCCGTGCCATCAACTACGACATCAAAGGTCGGGCATGAAGTCCCAAAAATTGAATTGGGCTGACGATCCGGTTCTTCAATGTAGTTGTAACCGCTCTCCACAATATGCTGAGTGGCTTCAACTATACCGTCCGCTCTGGCCGATAGAACCGAGTCACTCACAGAGACATCTAAATCGGGAGTACTGTCGTCATTGCCTGAACAGGAGGTGAGTACCGCGCTGAAGGCGAACATGGAAATGAATAAAAAGGTCAAGGGTTGGCTTGTGTACTTCATTGGGTTCGATTTTTGCGAAATGTCTCATCAATCCGCCTCGATTAGGGCGTAGAAACAAGCTAACGCAGGATTTTATCACAATTATAAAGATAAAAATGATTGAATTTCGTATTTTCGCCGCTCGATAATCACAAGGTTATCAACATACATAAAAATCATTTAAATAATATTGGCATGTATTTATCATCTGAAAAAAAACAAGAAATTTTTAAAAAACACGGCAAAAGTGCTACTGATACTGGTACTGCCGAGGGTCAAATCGCGTTATTTACCTACCGCATTGATCACCTGACCCAACACCTAAAACGCAACCATAAGGATTTTAACACTGAGCGCTCTCTAGTGAAAATGGTCGGTAAAAGACGATCACTTTTAGACTATTTGATGAAAAAAGACATCATGCGCTACAGAGCAATTGTAAAAGAACTCGGATTGCGTAAATAAAAACACAAAAGGGGGTGCCGTTGGTGTCCCTTTTGCTTTTGCGGCATCATCCATGATCTAGGACGGGTCGCAAAAATGCTTAAAAAGCTGTATTGAGTTTTTCATTGGTCCGACACAACACCACAACAACACAACTTTTGACCGAAAATCGGTCAGAGACCAAATAAAAGCATCCTGAGTGGTGCAAAAATGAAAAACAAATGATACCTAAAGTATTTAAAGAGGTTATTGACCTTGGGGATGGTCGCCAGATCACCCTAGAAACCGGAAAACTAGCCAAACAAGCCCACGGCTCTGTAGTGGTTCAATCCGGCAATTGTATGTTACTGTGTACCGTGGTTTCTAACTACCAGCAGAGTGATGTAGACTTTTTACCCTTGACTGTAGACTACCGCGAAAAATTTGCTGCTTCAGGACGATATCCTGGTGGTTTCTTTAAGCGTGAAGCCCGACCAAGTGACGGCGAGGTACTGACCATGCGTCTTGTAGACCGAGTTCTACGTCCACTTTTCCCTAAAGATTATCACGCGGAAACACAAGTCATGATTCAGCTCATGTCTCACGACGAAAATGTTATGCCTGATGCAATGGCAGGATTGGCAGCCTCTGCAGCCATTCAACTTTCTGACTTTCCATTTGAATGCGCCATTTCTGAAGTCCGCGTTGGACGGATCAATGGAGAATTTATCATCAACCCCTCACGCGCCCAACTCGAAGAGAGCGACATCGATATGGTGATCGGTGCCTCAGAAGATTCAGTCATGATGGTTGAAGGCGAGATGAAAGAAATTTCCGAAGAAGAAATGACCCAGGCCATTAAAGCCGCACATGAAGCCATTAAAGTTCAGTGTGCCGCTCAAGTTCGTTTGGCTGAGGCCGTTGGGAAGAAAGCCACCCGTGAATATGCCCCGGAGAGAGAAGATGAAGCTTTGGCCAAAAAAATCCACGACATGGTTTACGATAAGGTCTACCAAGTTGCAAAATCTGGATCAAGCAAAAAAGAACGTAGCTCAGCCTTTGGAGAAATCAAAGAAGCAGTCAAAGCGAGTTTTAGCGAGGAAGAATTAGAGGACTATGGCGCAATGGTGTCCAAGTATTACAATAAAGCCGAAAAAGAGGCCGTACGTGATTTGACCCTGAACGAAGGCCTGCGATTGGATGGTCGTAAGACCACAGAAATTCGTCCCATTTGGTGTGAGGTCAATTACTTGCCCTCTACCCATGGCTCAGCGGTTTTCACCCGTGGTGAAACCCAAGCACTTGCTACGGTAACATTGGGAACTTCAAGGGAGGCCAATCAAATCGATATGCCCTCTTTTGAAGGAGAAGAAACCTTTTATTTACACTACAATTTTCCACCATTTTCAACAGGTGAAGCGCGACCGATTCGCGGGACTTCAAGACGTGAAATTGGACACGGAAACCTGGCTCAACGCGCGCTAAAAGGTATGATTCCTGAGGATTGTCCTTATACAGTTCGCGTTGTATCTGAAGTTTTGGAAAGTAATGGTAGTTCTTCTATGGCTACTGTATGTAGTGGAACCATGGCCATAATGGATGCCGGGGTACAAATGAAAAAACCCGTTTCTGGAATTGCCATGGGACTTATCTCTGGTGATGACGGGAAATATGCAGTTCTATCAGACATCCTTGGAGATGAAGATCACTTGGGCGACATGGACTTTAAAGTCACTGGTACAGCCGATGGAATCACTGCCTGTCAGATGGACATTAAAGTTAAAGGCTTGTCCTACGAAATTTTAGTGAACGCACTAAATCAGGCACGTGACGGTCGCTTGCACATCTTAGAAAAGCTAGTCAGCACCATTGCTGAGCCAAATGCAGAGGTCAAGTCACACGCACCAAAAATGGTGACCACAACCATTCCTAATGAGTACATCGGTGCTTTGATCGGTCCTGGAGGGAAAGTGATCCAAGAACTACAAAAAACGACTAAAACCACTATCGTGATCAATGAAGATCCGGTAACCGAAGAGGGTATTGTTGAAATTTTAGGGACGGATCAGGACGGAATCGACGCGGTCTTGGCCAAAATCGATTCTTTGACCTTCAAGCCTGAAGTAGGCAGCGTATACGAAGTCAAGGTGATCAAAATTTTAGATTTTGGTGCTGTTGTGGAGTACAACGAGGCTCCTGGCAACGAAACCCTCCTTCACGTCTCAGAACTCGATTGGAAACGTACTGAAAACGTGACTGATGTGGTGAACATGGGTGACGTATTTGACGTCAAGTACATGGGTGTCGATCCTCGAACTAAAAAGGATAAAGTATCCAGAAAGATTCTTTTGCCAAAACCCGAGGGATATGTTGAGCGCCCGCCGCGCAATGACCGTCGTTCTGGAGGTCGAGGAAGAGATCATCGAGGTGGACGTGATAATCGCGGTAACCGAGACAATCGTCCACGTCGCGACAATCAATCGGATCGCAACAACAGCGAGGATTAAATTCCGAGCCATAGACATAAGCTATGTCCTAGCCCTGCCCTTGCGGCAGGGCTTTTTTTTTAGTTTAAGAGCTTTTAGTTTAAGAGCCTAAGATCATTGGGGTACTGAATAACTTTAAAAAAAATAAGGCCCCTTTGTAACAAATTCTAGATCCCTGCGTATAACACAGTACATGATTCCTTTTAAACCTCATTTCCAAAGACACTCATGAGACAGTTAAAGATTACCAAGCAGGTCACCAACAGAGAGACCGCATCATTAGACAAATACCTTCAAGAAATCGGTAAAGTTGACCTGATCACTGCCGATGAAGAGGTGGAATTGGCCCAGCGCATTAAAGCTGGTGACCAAAGAGCATTAGAAAAATTGACTAAAGCGAACTTGCGATTTGTCGTCTCTGTGGCCAAACAATACCAGAATCAAGGCTTGACCTTGCCTGACTTGATCAATGAGGGAAATTTAGGATTGATCAAAGCCGCGCAAAGATTTGACGAAACCAGAGGATTTAAATTCATCTCCTATGCCGTCTGGTGGATTCGTCAGTCAATTTTACAGGCATTGGCCGAGCAATCACGTATCGTACGTTTGCCACTCAACAAGATTGGGAGCATCAATAAAATCAATAAGACCTACGCCTTTTTAGAGCAAGCTCATGAGCGTCCCCCATCGGCCGAAGAAATTGCCAAAGAGCTGGACATGACCATCAATGATGTGAAGGAATCCATGAAAAATTCAGGTCGACACGTGTCCATGGATGCACCACTGGTCGAGGGTGAAGATTCCAATCTTTACGATGTTTTGCGCAGTGGCGAGTCACCAAATCCAGACCGTACGCTTTTGCACGAGTCCTTGAGAACTGAAATCGAGCGCGCTTTGGAAACCCTGACCCCAAGAGAGGCCGATGTAATTCGACTTTATTTTGGCTTGGGCAATCAACACCCCATGACTTTAGAAGAAATCGGTGAGACCTTTGACCTGACGCGCGAACGCGTAAGACAGATCAAGGAAAAAGCCATCCGCCGATTAAAACACACCTCTAGAAGTAAAATATTAAAAACCTATTTGGGATAAGGCCCAAAACTGTTGCGAGCAGCAGTGAACGTTCAAACGGCTTAGGCTGTTTGTTTTGATTGATGAGAACCTCTGGGACATTCCCAGAGGTTTTTTTTATGGCCATAGCAGTTGATTTTGTACTTTTGACAAAACTTTTCCTATGGCACAAACCCTTCTAGCTCCTTCAGTTTTAGCGGCTGATTTCGCCAACCTTCAGCGCGATGTCACCATGGTCAATAAAAGTCAAGCCGATTGGTTTCACATTGACATTATGGACGGGGTTTTTGTCCCGAACATCAGCTTTGGGATGCCCGTACTCAAAGCCATTGGAACCCACGCAGAAAAACCATTGGACGTCCATTTAATGATTGTCGATCCAGATCGATACATCAAAACCTTTGCCGATCTCGGTGCTGCAGTACTTACGGTACATTATGAGGCCTGTACTCACCTACACCGAAGCCTCCAGGCCATCAAACAACATGGGATGAAGGCAGGTGTGGCCTTGAATCCACATACTCCTGTGGAACTGTTACAAGATGTATTGGGCGATTTAGATTTAGTTTGTCTTATGAGTGTCAATCCAGGTTTTGGCGGTCAAAAATTTATAGAGCAGACCTATGACAAGGTCCGTCGTTTGGCCAACATGCGTGAGCAAAGTCAAAGTGACTTTTTGATTGAGATCGACGGTGGGGTCACCAGCGACAACGCTGCAGCCTTGAAGGAAGCCGGTGCAGACGTCTTGGTGGCTGGCAGCTTCGTATTTAGATCTCAAGACCCAACCCAAACCATAGCATCACTCAAGGACTTGACCCGATAATATGCCCCAAAGTACACCCGACAAAAAAGATGTTTTAATTGTTGGGGGCGGCCCTATTGGCCTGGCCTGCGGATTGGCCTGTCAAAAACACAATTTGAGTTTTTCCATCATCGAAAAGGGTGTTTTGGTAAATTCCATTTACCATTACCCAAGGAATATGCGATTTTTTTCGACCTCGGATAAATTAGAAATCGGGGGCATCCCATTTATCAGCGCTCAACCCAAACCAAATCGTGATGAGGCCTTGGCCTATTACGGACGTATTGGACTCATGCTCAAGGATCAGCTCTATCTCTATGAACACGTCCGCTCAATCAGTGGAGAGGACAAGAACTACTGCATTACAACGGACAAGACGGAGCATTTTGGTCGTAAAATCATCATTGCGACTGGATTCTACGATTTACCTAAAATGTTGGACGTACCCGGAGAGTCATTGGACAAGGTCAGTCACTATTTCAGCGAAGGCCACCCGTACGCCTTCAAAAAAACAATCGTGGTCGGTGCCAGTAATTCTGCTGTCGATGCGGCTTTAGAGATCTATCGAAAAGGCGGCGCAGTGACCATGGTCGTGCGTGGACCTTCTATAGGCGACCGAGTGAAATACTGGGTAAAGCCCGACATTGAAAACCGCATCGCAGAGGGAAGCATCAAAGCCCATTTTAACAGTGAAATTGAACGCATCTCTCAAGACTCGGTGTTGGTAAACACTCCGGATGGGCCGGTAACTATCGAAAACGACTTTGTCCTGGCATTGACTGGATACCGTCCAAATTTAAAGTTCTTAACTGACATGGGCGTGAACTTTCAAGATGGTGAAACCCAAAAACCAGAATACAATGCAGAGACTATGGAAACCAATTGTCCTGGGCTTTATCTCGCTGGGGTGATCTGCGGGGGTACCCAAACTCATTTGTGGTTTATCGAAAATTCTCGAATCCACGCCGATCAAATTATTCATGACATTTTAGGAGATTAGTCCCCAAATTTTTTCTGGTCCTTTTCGTATATTCGCGGCTCAAAACTCAATTGAGTCATGCTACAAGAACAGATTACAACGGCCCTGAAAACAGCGATGAAAGCTAAAGATACTTTGGCTTTAGAGGCCTTACGTGCTGTAAAATCTGAATTGTTATTGCTTCAAACCTCAGGACAACAGAAAGATGTCTCCGAACAAGAGCTGCTTAAAGTCCTCCAAAAACTGGTAAAGCAACGCAAAGACAGCGCTGCTATCTTTACCGAGCAAGGCAGAGACGATCTG
>WTIY01000194.1:3252-7212 GCA_011525065.1 Flavobacteriales bacterium | reverse complement strand
CAACCCACACTGAGCATGCAAATTCAGAAGCTTGAGGAGGAATTAGACATCCTTATCTTTGATCGATCAAAAAAACCAATTGCGCTGACAGCCATCGGTCAAAAAATTGTCACACAAGCCAGACTGATTGTTGATGAAGCCACCCGAATGCAGGACGTGGTAGATCAAGAAAAAGGATTTGTGGGAGGACCATTCAAACTAGGCATCATACCAACAGTCATGCCGACCCTCCTGCCGATGTTTTTAAAAACATTTACTAAGCGTTTTCCGAAAGTGCAGCTCAGTATTGAAGAATTGTCCACGCAGGAGCTGATCGAGAAAATTGTGGAAGGCCATCTGGATGGTGCCATTGCCGCCACACCACTTGGAGACCAAAGACTAAAAGAGCGAGCGCTCTACTACGAGCCATTTGTGGGTTACATCCCAAAGCATCATCGCTTACACCAGAATAAGACCATAGATACCTCAGATCTAGACATTGAAGACATCCTTTTGCTCAGGGATGGTCACTGTTTTAGAGAGGGCGTCTTAAATCTTTGTCAAACCAATCAAAAGTCCACAAAAGAAGGGTTTGAACTAACCAGCGGCAGCTTTGAAACTTTAATTAAATTGACCCATGAAGGATTGGGCATGACCTTACTGCCCTATTTGCACAGCTTGGATTTAGAATCCAATAAAGCAGAAAATTTGAGACACTTCAAGGCACCAGTTCCTGCCAGAGAAATTTCTCTGATCTATCCCAACAGTGCCCTCAAAATGCAAATTATCGACGCCCTCCACGTGGTGATTTCAGGAATCATTCGCGGAGCCATAAAGTTTCAAGAGGTAAACATTATTAGTCCGGTTTAAAACCCGGACAAACAAGGCGTGAGCTGTGGGTGTCTTTTAACCCATGAAATCAGCCAGATTCTTAGTTCTTCTAGTTCGTTCGGGAGCAATCTTATTTTTGCCTTACGCAGTTCTGCAGCAAATAATTGGAGGTCAAAGCTGACTTTTTTCAGCACAGCTTTTGTGTAACGATACATCGCTCGAGGCATAAAAAACGGTTTTGGTTAGGCGAGTCATCTAAAACATGATGATAAACGAAAATACAAAAAATAGATTAACGGACTTTGACCGACCAGTGAAATCTAAAGCGACACACAAGATCTCCATCTTCATCTCGTCCTTCGGTGGTCAATTCAAATTGAACGCCAGCACCCGTTTTCAGACATTGGGCCACCCCACTCTCGACGATCGCACCGTCCTGGCAAGTAAATAGAATTTTACCACGAGCTTTTTTGGTGAATTCTCCTTGAGTTCCAACCAAAAGCATCGATATGGATGCATCTTGAGCTCGCAAGGACTGCATCACAAGCATTCCACCAGCCAATTCTGCAGCCATACCCTGTACGGCCCAAAACATAGATTTAAATGGGTTCTGGTTGATCCATCGAAAACGAACACTTACTTCTGCCCTATGTTGATCAATCGACCTTAATCGCACCCCACATAAATAGGCCGCTGGCAGTTTGAGCAGCAAGTAATTATTGACTTTAGAAGGAATAAGTCGTTTCATGTCGTCAAGATAGTGAGAATTTGGAGCAAACACTTCGAGGTGACCGTAAATGTGTTAAAATTAATATAATATAGTACTATGCATAACAAAATACCATTTATAAGATATATATTTGCCATGTAAATAACCTATATGTACAAAACAATTTATTTCATCAGCACAGTGTTTTTGGCTTTGTTGGCTATGATTAGTCCCCTTTCGATTGAAGATAGTAAGAGTCAGAGCGGTCATTATGACTACGGACATAAGATCAACTCCAGTCAAATGATCAGTGTTGATGAGTACCGAATGGCTTTAAAACGACATGACCCATGAATATAGAAAACACTAAAGCACAGATGCGTAAAGGCGTTCTTGAATTCTGTATCCTGTCAGTTTTGCAGAATGGAGAAGCCTATACCAGTGATCTACTACAAACCCTTAAGTCAGCTAAGATGGTTGTGGTTGAAGGGACGGTTTACCCCCTACTCACAAGACTTAAAAACAGCGGATTGCTGAGCTACCGATGGGAGGAATCCAGCAGCGGTCCTCCACGAAAATACTACGCCTTAACCCCTGAAGGAGATAAATTTCTGAGCGAACTCAAAGATACTTGGAATGAATTACACAATGCCGTTAACGCCTTAACCAAATCAAAATCATGAATAAAACAATAAACATCAATTTAGCCGGTAGCTTTTTTCACGTCGATGAAAATGCCTACGCACATTTACAAAAATACCTGGATGCGGTTCGCGCAACGCTCAGCCCAGAAGATTCAATAGAGGAAATAATGAATGATATTGAGGCCAGAATCGCTGAACTTTTCAGCGAGTCTATAACCTCTAATGATCAGGTCATTACCCTTTCAAGAGTAAAGGAGATTATTGACATCATGGGACAACCACAAGACTTCGACCCCGAAGGAGCTGCAGAACCAAACGCTGCGGAACAATACAAATCGATCAAACAACTTTTTCGCGATGAAGAAAATAAGTATCTCGGGGGAGTCGCCTCTGGCTTAGGCCATTATTTAGGCATTGATTGTCTATGGATCAGATTAATCTGGTTATTGCTGTTTTTCTTTTCCAGCGGGACCTTTTTCATGATCTACATTTTGTTCTGGATATTAGTGCCAGCTGCCAAATCCACTTCGGACAAATTAAAAATGAAAGGCGAGCCGATCAATATTTCAAATATTGAAAAGCGTGTTAAGGAAGGCTATGATAAATTCAGCGATAACATGAAATCCGTGGACTACGACAAATACGGAAATCAAGTCAAAAGAGGATCAAATCGAGTTGTAGAAGTGATCGGAAACTTACTTAAAGGAACCCTGACTGTTTTGGCAAAACTCTTAGGGGTATTGATGCTTATATTCAGTATAACAACCCTATTAGGATTGGCC
This sequence comes from Flavobacteriales bacterium, assembly GCA_011525065.1. GTDB lineage: Bacteria > Bacteroidota > Bacteroidia > Flavobacteriales > Flavobacteriaceae > BACL21. The sequence continues at coordinate 4,267 of WTIY01000194.1, read as the reverse complement.
TTTGGGCTCTTCTCTGCAGGGTCTTTAGAATTCTGGGGGCAAGCTGATCTCATACAATACTATCAAGCGGTATCTGTAGCTCAAATCCCTTTTTGGGCCTTACTTACCATTGTATTTTTGGCCGTCGGGATTCCCTTTATCGTCTTGTTTATTGTCGGTTTAACGTTGCTCATTCCAAATTTAAAATCAATGGGTTGGACCCCGAAAATATTGATTTTAGCCCTTTGGATTGCTTCCATTTTGGCCCTCATATTTTTTGGGGCTGAACATGCCAGCTTTAGCTCGGTCACCGGTCAATTTCAAAAAGAAATTCCTTTGCCCATAAGCAAAAACGACAGCCTTACACTGATCATGAATCAAAGCCTGCTCTCAGGGCGTTACTCAGAGCGCGATGATGACTTTAAAATAAAAATGGATGCAGATAACAATCCCAGTATTGTCACCAATAATGTGCGTCTCATTGTGCGTTCCACCCAAAAAGAGGAAGGCTTTATCAAAGTCGATAGTTACGCTGACGGCGCCACTCTTGATGAAGCACAAGACAAGGCCATGCAAATCAATTATCAAATTCAATATACGGATGGCGTGCTGGAGCTTGATCCATTTTTGACCACAGACTTAGCCCATAAATACAGAGATCAGCATGTTGAGGTCATAGTATATCTCCCTACAGGGTCGGTTTTGTGGGCCGATCATAACACCCACTCCTATCATCAAAATACCCGAGCCTATAATGACCTTTTAGATTCTGGTTATGAAGGGCACTACATGCAGGTCTTGGATCGAGAATTAATATGTTTGGACTGTTCCTCGGAGGAAAATGAGTCAAATGGGGCTGATGATCAGGAAAACGACATCCAAAACATCAACATTCAAATTGAAGGCAACATTAAAACTCAAGTAGAACGCGCCTAACCTGAGCTTCAAATTAAAGCCAAGGACCCATTAAGCTTCCTGTGCGGCCAGATAACGCTCGGCGTCTAAGGCCGCCATACAGCCAGTACCCGCGGCAGTG
>WTIY01000194.1:0-3152 GCA_011525065.1 Flavobacteriales bacterium | reverse complement strand
GGCCAGATAACGCTCGGCGTCTAAGGCCGCCATACAGCCAGTACCCGCGGCAGTGACCGCTTGACGATACTCTTTATCTTGAACATCACCAGAGGCGAAAACACCAGGTAAATTGGTTTTGGTTGATTTCCCTTTAGTAATGAGATAGCCCGTGTCGTCCATATCGAGTTGACCCTTAAACAAATCGGTGTTCGGCTTATGGCCAATGGCAATAAAAAGACCAGTAATGGCGATCTCCTCCTTCTCACCGGACTGATTGTTTACCATGCGAAGTCCTTCGACTACAGTATCCCCGAGAACCTCATCGACTTCTGTATTAAATCGAATGTCGATGTTTTCAGCAGCAAAAACACGGTGCTGCATGGCCTTTGAAGCACGCATTTCATCGCGTCGGACGAGCATGGTTACGGATTTACAGATATTTGCCAGATAAGTGGCTTCTTCTGCAGCGGTATCCCCTGCTCCGACTATGGCCACATCTTGACCTTTATAAAAGAATCCATCACAAACGGCGCAAGCAGACACTCCACCACCGCGCAGTTTTTGTTCACTCGGTAAGCCTAAATATTTGGCCGTTGCGCCCGTAGAAATGATGACCGTGTCAGCCGTTAATTTTACACTGTTGTCTACAGTAACTTCGTGAACCCCACCAACTTCTTTGCTGAAATTGACTTCAGTGACCATACCAATGCGCACCTGAGTGCCAAAACGCTCCGCTTGTTGCTGCAATTGAACCATCATAGACGGCCCATCAACACCCTCCGGATAACCGGGAAAATTATCCACTTCGGTGGTTGTGGTCAACTGACCCCCCGGCTCGAGACCAGTGTATAAAACCGGGTGCAAATCTGCTCTTGAGGCGTAAATAGCTGCCGTATAGCCTGCTGGACCGGATCCAATAATCAAACATTTGATGTGTTCTATTTCTGTATTCGTGGACATGATTTGGTGTTTATTGAAGGCACTAAAATAAGTACTTTCAAGTCACTAGAACAGAAAAGTTATTAAGATTGGGGCTCGATAAATGTTCATTATTCATTAAATTAATTCCATCCACTGAATCGCTCATGCGAACAGCACCAAGATCAAAAATCCCAACGGAGCGATAATCTGACATTTCTTCCCTGAGATGCATAACCGTAAATTGGAATTGCGCTTTGATTCAACAGATTTGTAATGGCTAAAACCCCGCTCATATTGGGAGACAACTGGCATTGATAAACGCCCTCTAACCAATGGTAGGACGGCAAGGAGACCGACTCCGTTTCAAAAGTATTGGCATTAAAAAATTGATCCATTCTGGCATTGGACCAGGTCCAACGGATCCCGATGGATTCCTCAGTACTTAGGGTGTAATTGGCATTAATGTTGAATTTGTGGGGTGGTATGCGCAAGAGATCATAATCAGGAGAGTGAATGTAGGTATAGTGCCCTGTCAAATTAGCCTGCTGGCTCATTTTTAGAATGACATCGGCCTCCAACCCTCTTCTTTTCTGCAAGGATTCGTTATTGGCGTACTGATAAACAAATTGTTCAGGATCGATCAACAGAAACGATACCGCTTGTTCCTCAAGACGATCAAAATATTGTATCGATATTTTTTGACCAGAAAAACGCCATTCGACTCCAAATTCATTGGTGCGATTAAACTCTGGCAACAAGTCGGTGTTGCCGTAAATGGGGTCAAATTGCTGATAAAGTGATGGCGCAATAAATGATGTACCGTGCTTGGCAAAAATCTGCCATTGACTTTGAGCACTTTTCCAAGCATAACTTCCACCCAATTGATAAACCAATTGATTTCCATAGGTCTGATGGTGATGCCAACGCAATCCGGCATCAATCTGCCACTGTTCTTTCCAGTTCCATTGGGTATTCAAATAAGGGTCCAGAAAATAGACGCGACTATCTGCCGGTCTTAGCGAGGTGCTCAAAGGAAGGTCTGGACCAAAAGCCTGGGCCAAATCCATAGCGGACCAACCGCCCTGAGTCCCAATGACCGTCCCGAGTTGATCGCTCCATTTAGTGGTTATGAATTGATCTGCATTGTAGTTTAATCCTTTGTATACGGCTGGAAAATCACTATTGATTACTCTTTCGGTTTGAGACCACTGATCGTGAAATTCGTACTTGGAGCTCCTTCCGTTATAGTAAAAACTCCCGCCGGTGCGCCAGAGGGTAGACGTGCTTTGAAAAGTCGCATCACGGTAATCAAATCGATCATAATCTTGACGAATAAAATCGTAGGCCACGAATTGCTCCATGGACCATTTTTCACTAGGGTTATATTTAATGAGGAAGCGACCGTTGGTTTGTGAAAACTCATCGGGGTTTAACGCAGCTTCCCCATCTTGAGCAGCGACAGCAGAGAGACCATCAGTGAATCTTCCTGAAGCTTGAGCCTGAAAGACCCATGCACCCTGTCGCGCAGCGACCCGTAGCGTAGAGTGCCTTGAAATACCCGACAATGGATCATCATTAGGCCCTCGATTCGTGCCCAAGACTTGCTCCAAATTCACCGAGATACCTTGGTCTTTATGTGCCTTAGTTTTGATGTAAATAACCGCTGTAGCTGCTCCAGAGCCATAAAGCACACTGGACGGACCTTTAATCACATCGATGGACTCAATTTGATTGATGGCTAAAAGTCGTAAATCAAAATCAGTGGCAATGCTTGAGGGGTCATTGACTACGGCCCCATCGATCATAACCAGGACTTGTCGGTTATTTCCTCCCCGCACGTAAAGCCCTGAGTTTTGACCGGGATGACCGGTGGCTCCGTTTACCTCGATGCCACCAATTTGATTGAGTACTGAAGCTAAAGATTGACCAGCAAATGACTTGAGAACCTGTTGGTCGATTGAAATTATACGATCTGAAGAGGTAGTCCCTTTGGACAAAATTTTAGTGGTCAAATGAACCGTACTCAGCGAGTCTCTTTTGGTCATTAAAGAATCATTCTGCTTGGAGGAATCATTTAAATTTTGAGCTAAAGCACCTGAAGCAAGGCCAGTAAAAGTGGCCAAAACGAGCACAACGCTCTTTGGTTTAATCATGATCAATCGTGTTGATCGGAACAATATGGATGCATGAGTCTGGGCTTTAAAGCCAGATCCTTACCCCCAAACCTTTATCCCGAAAGTTGGACGTTT
>WTIY01000203.1:4418-7252 GCA_011525065.1 Flavobacteriales bacterium | reverse complement strand
TTATATCGCTGTTCGATTATACCGGTAAGAAAATCACCTTGAACAAGAAAGGAGAGTTAAAATATATACCACCAGAAATGGTCGCACCAACATTCTCAGTTGAGAAGACCGTACCGTCTGACATTACGATTTCAAATCGCAAAGCCATGAAACTTGGTACGGCTGGGGTTGATTCCTGGGCAACATAAAGGTCTAGGATGTCTTGAGTAATTAAGTTTACATCAGTTCTTGGTAAACCATTTGCTGAAATAACGAATTCACTCGCATCATAGGTATTGAGGAATAATTCTCCAATCTCATCCCCATTGTCAGTCAATAAGGGGTCTAATAGATCTTGATCATTGTACATTCCAATGTAAAGATTGACCTCACTGAAATCTGGAACAAAACTTCCGTCTCCTTGTTGTACTTCTATCTGAAAGTTGATGAAGTTATTGGACTCATTGGTAACGGTAACAAGATCTGGTAAATCTCCGATGGTTCTCAAAATGGCTCCAGATTCAGTATCCACTGTATCGAGGACCTGGTTAATAAGCGCATCGGATTCACTACACCCAGTCAAACTCAGTGCGATACCTAAAACGAATATTTTTAAAATACTTTTCATAATGTTTCTGTTTTTAGTTAGCAACTGGGAATCCAGGTGATGGAGGATTAGTATCCCAGAATACTTGTACATCAACACCTGGTTTCTGTACAATATTGCTGTTTACGTTAGCTTCGTTCGCTGGATAGAAGAAAGAACGTACAAAGGCTCCTGGATTAGGATCAATGTTTAATTGTAATTTCTTTGGATATCCAGTACGTCGGTAGAAGTTGTAAGAATCCATTCCATTTCCATAATGAGCAATGAATTGCTGAGTCGCAAGGACTTCCCATTTGTCCTCATTCGAACCGCTATTAAAGGCATTCACAACGCTGCTGATGTAGCTGCTCACGTCTGAAGAACTGGCGAAGAATGCTGAATCTGCTTCTGGATCCAAACTTCCGAATTCTAACACTTTATTGATGTGCTTATTCATACCGGCACTCAATGCACTTGAGGCAGCACCAGCACTTCCAGAGGCCAAAGCAACTTCAGCCTTCATGAACTCAGTCCAGCTGGCAAGCATGATCGGCACAATACCGGCACCACCACCACCGCCACCGACGGTTACAGAGGTGAAACGGTCGTCGTCAAAGCTACCACCAATTGGGTAAACGCCTCCTGATGTTTTTTGGAAACTATCTGGTGGAATACCTTCAGCGTTTCCGTGGTCACGACCCCAGTATCCTTCTTCTAGAGAACAGAATAACATGTCTGAAGGGAAGTGGTTTGGTCGAGGTGCCACAGAACACGTCAAAGTTGTTTGGCTTCCTCCTGGGTTACAAGAGGCTCCCGGGCAACAATCGCTCTGACGATAGAAATAATAACGCATGCGTGGATCACCTAGATCTAGCATAGTTCCCATAAGCCATACAGATTGGTAAGGCCCGGTTCCTGTTACGTTATAATTTGAATTGTAAGATGGGTGACGTGTGTCAGGGTTTGTTTCATTGGTTCCGTACTGGAATTGGAAATCATCGTCTGTTGAGTTGATGAAGTTTCCAGTGTTAACGATACCGTTGAATCCTGAAGTATTTCCAGTATTCAAGAAAGCTACCATTTTAACCGTGTTGGCTAACTTAGTCCATTTACCGAATTCATTGTTGTAAAAGAAATCGTATTCTAAGTTATCTCCCGGTTGACTCAAATAATCAATTCCCTCATTGAGCATGTCGATGGCTGCTGCATAGACATCAGCACCTGGGTCTACCATTGGCGCAGGATATGCAGAAGGATCAGTCGCTTGACTTAAAGGAACATCTCCAAAAGCATCCACTAAAGTAATCAGAGTATAAGCCTTTAGGATTCGCATAACCCCTAGGTGCTTGTTGTCTCCGTTACTCTGCGCTAGACTTTCGGCAGAGGCCATGTCAGAGAACATTCCACGGTAGGCTAAACTCCACTCACCGTTTAATGCCACTGGTTGATAATTGTTCGAATAGGTGCGCCCAAACATATAATTGATTCTGGTTAATGCAGCACCGTTCCCACCCATTTGACGCATAAAGCTTGTAAAATCCAATTGGATGGCGGTCATAAAGCGGTCAAGACTCGCTTTGTCCTGTGTTACGTTGTTAGGATCGTCTAACAAATCTAGATCAGTTGTCTCACATGATGTAAACACCAAGCCAACTCCTAGAAGAACGTATGTAAAAAGTTTACTTATATTTTTCATTGTACGTGTTTTAGTAGATTAAAATGTCGCATTAACGCTAAATCCATATCTCTTACTACTCGGTCCAGTCAAGAAGTCAAACCCAGCACCGTTTCCGGCCCCAAGACCAGATACGTTAGGATCGAAGTTGATCCCCTCTGGTGTATTGTAAGCATCATACCAAAGGTTGAAGCCACTGAATTTGAAAGTCACTGATCCAAACGGTGTTTTTTCTAGAAGCTTTGAACTCAAAGAGTAGCCCAAAGAAAGTTCTTGCAAACGAACTACAGAGGCGTCATAAACTTGAAGCTCATCTGCCGGGCTCGCAAAACCGTTAGAGAAATAAAAGTCAGAGTTGTTGATTTGGACATTATTAGGTAATCCTGTGTCTGCACTGACACCATCCAAGATGTAAGTTCCTAAACGATCTTCAGTATCTGTCGTCAAACCACGACCTAGAAGCGAACCTACATAAGTAGAGTAGATATCACCACCAGAAACATGAGTAAACTGTGCGTTGAGCGTCAAACCTTTGTAGGTCATTGTGGTCAAAAAGTTCATCACATAATCAGGATTGGCATCACCAATTTTTGG
>WTIY01000203.1:0-4318 GCA_011525065.1 Flavobacteriales bacterium | reverse complement strand
ATAGGTTGGTTTTCTACAATCAAGTCATTGGTCGTTCTTTCGAAGACTGATACGTCAAAAGTTAAACGACCAAAGAGGTTACCTTCAGCACCAAACTCGATTTCTTCGAAGAGCTCTGGACGAATTGCACGGTTACCAATGGTACTGGTAGTCGTGTTCGATGTTACGTCAGACCCTCCATCATTCCAGGCTTGTGGATTCAGCGATACTAGGGTAACGGTTGGATAACCGGTTACGAAGTTTGCTGATGTTCCGTACCCTGCACGAAGCTTAAGGTATTTAATCCCGGTATCAGATGACAATCCTTCAAATGCACTGGTCGGCACAAATGAGACACTGGCAGAAGGATAGAACAATGAGTTCTCAATGGAGTTCGATACCCAGTCATTACGTCCAGAAAGGTTTACGAACAAATAGTTGTCGTAATCCAAGAGCATCTGACCGAATACCCCAACAATGTTACGTCTTTGGTGGAATTCTGATTGAAAACGCTCAGTGTAACCTGAGTGATCAAAGAACCCAAAAACTTGCTGATCGGTACTTCTCAAACCGAAGCTATTGTAATCAATGCTGTTTGAGGTAGCACCAAGAGTGAAACTCATGTTTGCTTTATCATCAAGGAATGAGAAATTATTACCAGAGAATACGATTCTGTGATCGTAGATGGTATTTGTAGTGGCTGTTGTTTGATAAAAACCGCGGTCTGTGTTAATGTCTCCAGTTACACCACCACGATTTTGTCTGTTCACTGCGTTTTCAGTGTAGTTGTCAATACTCGCTTGATAGAAGACATTGAATTTGTCAGAAATATCATATGAGATATTGGCGAAACCGTTCACACGATTAACCAACTGACTGAATCGCGCATTTTTAACCGTCCAAAGCGGGTGCTGGATGGCGTTATCTTGACGATAATATACACTACCTCCGTCAGGCAATTCGAATGGTAATTCGAAGAAGTCAATACTTCGAGGGGTGTAAAACAAATCCCCAAAGATTGATGAACCAGAACCAAAAGTACTCGATCCAAAACTCGCCGCTACCGGTGGTGTTTTTAAATCCGTTTTGGTGTAGGTCATCGAACCACGAATGCTGAATTTATTGCTCAACTTCGCATCTCCCGATAAGGTAAGGTTTGTACGCTTAACGTTATTTCCAGGAGTAAATCCGTCTTCGTCCAGATTACTAAATACGGTACCGTAACCGAATTTACCGTCTGCGCTTCGGCCTCTGGCGTTGACAGAAATGTTACGGGCTAATCCCTTGCGGAAAAACTCATTAACACTATTGCGAGGCTTCCAATCGTAACGTTCTCCCTCGAACTGCGCCTGGTAATCAGGGTAGTTTGTTGCGAGGAAGTTTGACGTCGAGTATGGGTGAGCGACCGTACCATTCGAATCGAATGATGGGTCAGAGCCCCATCCACCTAGACCATCTCTGTAGAAACCAGGTCCCCAGTTACTGTAGAACCATCCGAAGGCTTGGTCAAAACCACCTCCGTATTTGTTTTGATAGTCTGGTAAGATCGACACTTCGTTGACGAACAAAGAAGAGGATACTTCAATTTCTTGTTTTGCGTTGCGTTCTGCACCACTACCACTTTTAGTTGTGATAAGGATTACACCATTACGACCTTGCGTTCCATAAAGTGTGGTTGCTGCAAGACCTTTAAGGATATCAACACGCTCGATGTTATTCGGGTCAATATCGAAAGAACGACTTGATCCCATGTTTCCATCTACGAAGTTACCTGCTTGGTTGGTGTCATTACTGATTGGAACACCGTCAATCACGTATAGGGCATTGTTGTCCCCAGTAAAAGAGTTTGTTCCACGAATGACTACCTTGTTGGCAGATCCGGACATACCGTTCTGGGTCGTAATGTTGATCCCCGCGGCTTTACCGGTTAACACACGTGTTAAATCCGTTTGTGGGCTCTCCTGAATGGACTCCTGCTGAATTGAGGAAACTGAATAACCCAACGCCTTTTTTTCTTTCTTCACAGCGAAACCTGTAACTACCACCTCATTAAGGACAGAAGCATCAAGTTCCATCGAGAAAGACATGTCAGATGAATCAGCTGTCACTGGCATCTCGACACTTTTGTAGCCAACGTAACTAAAAACTAAAATTTCTCCTACAGAAACTTCGATGGTATAGTTTCCATCAAAATCTGTTTGAACCCCGTTTGTCGTTCCTTTGGCAATTACATTGACTCCTGGTAGCGGTAAATTGGTTTCATCCAATACCGTTCCGGAGACTGTTTTTTGTTGTGCAAACGTAAGTTGCACTGCAAACGCTAACAAAAGCGTTAACATTCCACTAAACTTTGTTCTCATTTTTTGTAATTTATTTGAATTAGCCAACGTCAAAAATCACAATAAAAAGTTAAATACACAACTTTTTAAACTTAAAATTTCGAATTAATTTAACATAAAGTTAGGCTATTGTTAAGGTTCGGCGGGATTAGAGTGGTCTAAAAATCAGGGTGAAAAAGACCCAAAATTGAGCTCAATTTTAGGCCAAAAATCGCTTGAATTTTACCCCTTATTTTCGACCGTTTTTTTGTTCAATTTAAGGGGTCAAAATGCAGTACTAAAGACCAAGTGAATTTTTGTGTTATTACTCGAAAAATCAGTCCGCTGACCGAAACCTTGGGCCAGTTGGAGTTTTAAAAGGCCAGCCCTTGTCAGGGCAGCAATTCCGAGACCTAAGCTATAATTTTGTTGTAGCCGCGAGCTGTCAGGGGATCGATAAATGGCAAAATCGGTCAAATGGTGCAGATAAAAACCTCTGTTAAAGGCCAATCGGTACTCTGTATTGAAAAGATGAATTTGGGATGATTCGATTAAATTTTCATTGAATCCACGCAAACTCTGGGTTCCGCCAAAGCGAAACAACTCATTGAGCAAAAGATTTTGTCCCTCAAGCCAAGCCGTATGGTGACGCAAGTACAGGTGGTGATTGGGCCACAAATCCCAGAGGTAGACCAGATCTAACTCCAGTTTGTTGCGTTTGAAGTTGTTTGACCCTGAATTGTTCGAATTTGAGCCAGAGGAATCGATGTCGCTGGAGCCAAATTCGTTCATTATTTTAAAGCGATATTTCCAAGGCATCAATTTGGACCTATTTCGCTGTTGGGCTTGCACTTCAATGGCCCACAGGTTTTGGTTGTAGTTCGCCAGATCATCAGCGGTCGCGTTTAACTCGGTTGCATTGGCGCTGGAATTAATCGAGGTATACCCCATGGCCAACTGCACAGGACCAAAAGGATGATAGGTCAATTTAATCGAGGTGTTGGCATTGGTAAAGGTTGAATCTCGTCTAAAAACGTCTAAACTCGATTTGAAACCGAAGGGCGAATTGAATAAGTATGGGACTTCTGCAAAAACTTCCAAGCGTTGTTGTTGCGCGCCGTCTCCTTTGTATCTCAATTCCAGAGATTCACTCTGGTCAAAGTTATTCAGTAACTGAAGATTCAGAAATCCATTAAATTGAAGACGATTGGTCTGCGGATTCGTCCCAAAACCTAAAATTCCATCTATTTGATTGGCTTGAGTTTTTTGGGGGTATATATATAAGGTAGTACGGTCGGATTCAAAAAGTGTTTCGCTTGGACGCGTAATGTCAATATAAGGGAGTGTGGATAGCGCCGATTCGGCCTTAATAATCTTTTTGGCCTCGAATGTGACGGGTAGCTTTAGACCAGCTCGATGTTTGATTAGACCGCGGTCAATTTTTGGATAACCCTTAATCACAAGACTGTCTATGGTTCGCAATGGAAGCCAGTTGACTGCTAATTTTCCACGGAGCACTGGATAATCCAAAGGACCTAAGTGGACAAATCTAAGGTCTGAGAACGGACTGTAGTCTTCGGCTATTCTCTGACTGAGTTCACTTAACAATTCAGGAATTTTCTCCAAGGCGATTTCGTAGACGGTTTTATCCATGATTTCCGGTGAATCGCCCCATTGGTTTCTTTTGGTACGCTCTGCGGGATCCAACAAATCCTTGAGGTAGGGCTCTAGTTTTTGGTCCGTGTAAAACATCAATTGCTCCCATCGCTGGCCCGGATCTATATATATCAATAGTTCGGTAGTTCCATTGAGCGTGGTCAATTGTTGTTCTTTGGCTCGAGCACTGAGGTAGCCCTGTTCACGCAATTGCTCCAAATAAGTGTCAAGTTTCGTATTGAGTTCGGCTCTCGAAGCAAACTCTTGATGGGGCGCAATGGGACGTATCCCAGAATTAAGCGTGGAGTCCTTGACTTTGAAATGGACATCAAGTCTCTGGGCCTGAATCGCTAAGGTGGGCAAAG
>WTIY01000024.1 GCA_011525065.1 Flavobacteriales bacterium | reverse complement strand
TTAGGGTGTCGCTTTTATGAAATTCGAAAATTAAACTGAACCAATCTTTCGGATTATACTTTACCATGAGTCTTAACTGATGTTTTTAAGATAATTGAAGCTTTCTTTTAACGCGACTTCAGGTTGCTGTACCATATCATGTTCAACAAAGTAATGTTCGACCCCGTTTTTTTTACTGGTTTTAATGATGCCCTCTAAATCAATATCACCTTGACCGCAGGAAGTCATGTTGGGAAATAAACCATACCATTCTTGCGGGTTTGAGCCGTCGCCTTCAAATTCCGTTATCGGCTTCATGTCTTTAATGTGAAGCAATTTGTATCGATTAGGGTGTTTGTCCAATAATTCAACAGGATCAATACCACCAGCGGTGGTCCAAAACAAATCCATTTCAAAAAATACTAAGTCAGGGTCGGTTTGATCGAGGATAATATCGATCGGCCTTACTTCTCCCCAGGGTTTTAATCCGTATCCGTGGTTGTGATAGCCAAAACGAATGCCTTCTTCACGAGCATTTTTACCAATCTCATTGAAGAGATCGGCGCTGCGTTTGTAGGCGTCCATATTCGTTCGATACGCTTCGGGTAAGGCGGGTAAAACAACATAGGTTGCACCAATCGTACGCGCAGCCTGAGCTAATTCAGACATGTTGTGTTGTAGGGTTTCAATATCCGTATGCATAGAAGGAATGCGCATGCCGCGATCTTTAACCATTAAACTAAAATCCTCGGGAGCATGGCCATAGAATCCACTTGAGTTAAAACCCAACATTTGAGAAGTGACCGCCCACTCTTGTTTTGTTTTTTCATCAGTAAAGGCATATGGCCCAAAAACTTCTAATTCTTGGAACCCAATAGAGGCAAGCATATCAAGGGTTCCTTTCAGATCATCATTTAATCCTCGGGGTACTGAAAACAATCCAAGCCCCAAAGTGTAGTGTTTAGAGTTTGTCATAAATGAGGGAGTTATGAGGCTGGCCGCTGCCAGTGCAGAATAGTTTAAAAAGTCTTTTCTGGTCATGGATATTGAAGGTTCTTGACGTTAGTTTACCCGTACAAGTTATTAATTTAATGAGGATCATACATGAAATATCAGTAGACTTTTGGTGGAGGGCAGGATTAGATTTCCTGACAGAGCTCCGCTCTGAAAATAACACAAACAAAAAAACGCTCAAGCGAGCTTGGCGTTTTTTCTAATCGTGTTATTTATTCGTGACCTCGGCAGGATTCAAACCTGCAACCTTCTGAGCCGTAATCAGATGCGCTATTCAGTTGCGCCACGAGGCCTTATTGGGTGGCAAATATAAAAAAATCACCAGTAAAGGCAACCAAAAAAATCAAATTATCTCAGCACTCAAACCGGCGTCCAGCAAGGCACTGCAACGAGGCACTAAGTCTGCGTAAGCCCCAGATTTCACGGCACATTTTCCCTTAAAATGCACCAATAGGGCACATTGTTCAGCTTGAAGGGGATCGTGTTGACATACGGCCACTAGTGTTTTGATCACATGATCAAAAGTATTGACCTCGTCATTAAACAAAATGATCTGGTGTTCCGCGTCGATGAGAACCTCAGTTTTAGCCGATGGACTGGTCTTGGTTTCTTGTGCCATATCACAAAAATATAAATTTTGCCGCAACCCATGAGTCCCTTGTGCTGTGCGTAACATAGGTCAATCCACAGCCCTCACAAACCGCTTTGATCGGCGTTAAATCTTCGGTGTAAAAACCACTGAGTAAAACCGTTCCACCTGAGCGAAGACAGGCCACGTAAGCCGGGAGGTCCTGTAACAGAACGTTTCGGTTAATGTTGGCCAGAATTAGGTCAAAACTCGGTTCTCGAGGCAACTGCTCTGTAGTACCTACCACTACCTCGATGTTCTGAACGCCATTACGATGGGCATTTTCCAAGCCATTTTCTCCACACCACGGGTCAATGTCTATGGCCGTAGCTTTTTTGGCCCCACGCATGCACGCCAAAATGGCCAAGACTGCTGTACCACTGCCCATGTCCAAAACAGCTAAATCTTTTAGATCCAAACTGAGCAAATGTTCCAACATCAGGTGGGTCGTTTGGTGATGACCCGTCCCAAAGGACATTTTGGGTTCGATAATAATTTCGTATTCAAAACCTTGTGCCGGATGAAATGAGGCCCTAACATGGATTCGTTCACCCACACTGATGGGAGAAAAGTTCTTTTCCCAGTCCGCATTCCAATTTGTAGGAGCGATTTCAGTTTCTGTGAAAGTCACCTGACACTGATCCTGATATCGGTCCAGTAGACTTTGAGTTTTATCCCTGTCGTAGTCTGCAGCTGCAATGTAGGCCAAAAACCCCGTCTCCGTGGTGACAAAACTCTCGAAGCCCGCATCCCCTAGTGTGGCGATTAAGACATCAGACCAGGGCGTAGCCGGGGTGACTTGAGCGTTTATTTCGAGGTAGACCTGACTCATTTCATGGCAGCGACAATGGCCAAAAAGTCCTCCGTTTTGAGGGAAGCACCCCCGATAAGACCTCCATCCACGTCAGGCTGTCCAAAAATCTCTGCGGCATTGTTGGGTTTGACACTGCCCCCATAAAGGATACTGAGCTGATCCGCGCATGAATCACCGTACTGATCCCTTACAAAACTGCGGATGTGTGCATGCATTTCTTGGGCCTGCTCAGGAGTCGCCGTTCGACCGGTACCAATGGCCCAAACAGGTTCATAAGCCAAAACGATTTTAGACCACTGGTCTGCTGTCAAGTGAAACAAGGCATCTTTGAGCTGAGCAGAAACCACCTCAAAATGGGTGTCGTTTTCGCGTTGTGCTAATTGTTCACCAAAACAAAAGATCACCTCAAGAGAATTTTCAAGCGCGGCATCAACCTTTTGGCGCAACAAAGCGCTGTCCTCATGAAAATATTCGCGACGCTCGCTGTGTCCCAATAGAACCGAATGGATGTCGTAGCTTTTTAGCATGCCCGCAGAAATTTCTCCAGTATAAGCCCCTGAGGCAGCCTGATGCATGTTTTGAGCCCCAACTTCGAGTCCATCAGCCTCTGAAGCGATGGCCGCAACAGTGTTTAGGTGAATGCTCGGTGGGCAAACCATTACCCTTTGGTTCTGCGGCAAATCACCCAAGACCTGAGCGATTTCCTGGGTTAGTGTTTTAGCCTGAGCATGATCCAAATTCATTTTCCAATTTCCAGCAACAATTCTATTTCTCATAAGTTTTATTTCAAAAAGTTTTCAATTCATTCATCGGTCTCTATCCCATCGCCATCAATTATAAGCAATTCTGGGATCGAGCCAACCGTATATCAAATCCACTATGATGTTGATCGCGATAAAGAGCGTAGCAATGACCAAAACTGCACCCATAATCACAGGCAAATCTAAGGTATTTAAAGCATCTACAATCTCTTTTCCCAAACCATTCCAGCCAAAAATGTATTCTACGAATACCGCACCAGCGAGCATGGAGGCAAACCACCCAGAAACGGCCGTCACTACAGGATTGAGTGCGTTTTTCATGGCGTGTTTCCAAAGAATGGCCCAAGTGGTGAGTCCTTTGGCCTTAGCGGTACGGATGTAATCCAACTGCATTTGCTCCCAAAGCGAATTACGCATGAGCTGGGTGACAACCGCGATGGGTCGAATACCCAAAACAACAGCGGGCAATAATAAATTTTTCCAAGCAATGTAGGTTCCCTCTCCGAAGTCATCCACCTCAATCAAACTTCCGGTCATATTTAAATGGGTGTACTCATGCAAAACATACCCAAAAAACCAGGCGAATAAAATGGCACTAAAAAACGAAGGGACGCTCATTCCTACAGTACTGATCATTTGAATAAAGCGATCCAACCATCGATCTTTATACCAGACGGATATCACCCCGAGCAAAAGCCCTAAAAGCATGGCCAGTGTAATGGAGCTCACCGCCAAAATAGCCGTGTTCGGCAGGGTCTCTGCAATGACTTGTGTTACTTTTTTTCCGCTTTTTTGAAAAGAGTCACGCAAATAGGGCGCCTTTAAAACCAAGACCCCTGCATCGGATTGTCTTAAAATCCAACCCCCGTAATCTTGAGCCCGGTAATGCGTAAAATCCCCCTCTGCTGTGCTGTGCCACGAAATTGGGGATAGGTCATTTAGATAACACCAATACTGCGTGCTCAAGGGCTGGTCAAAACCGTATTTTTTATTGACCGCGGCAAGCTGGTCAGCACTTTGGTTTTGACCCAACATCATGCGCGCTGGATCACCGGGAAGAAAATGAAACAAAAAGAAAATTACCGTGACCACACCATAAAGCGTCAACACGCCATAAGCCAACTTTTTTAGGGTATATCGAAGCACTTAATTGAATTTTAATTCTTTTGCGTCACCCCAATGCGCCTTTTGAGTGATGGTACCTGATTTCAGGGTAATAAGCCCAGGGTTACTGCGCACAATGGTCTTCAGGGTGGTCATGTCACAAAAGTAAAAGTCAAGATCCCAACCGAACTCTGCTTGATATTGAGTCACTTCCTCTTGCCCAGAGGCAGAAAGCCCAATCACGCGGTAACCCGCAGCACGAGCACGGCTCACCGTCCGATTCAAAGCCGCCAAGCCCGCAGTTTCAGACACCGCTAAATTATAAGCCACCACAATCAATAATTTGGGGGTTTGTAAAAACTCCTGCGTGTAATCCATCCCATCGCGCTCCATACTAAAATCGTGAATGGGCGGCTCATAGGGCGGTCTAATAAACTCCGTTTCTACCCCGATCAATTCAGCGCCCTCAGCTGCTGGAGTTCGACCCGTGGTGTTAACGAGTTCAAAGGAGCCTTCAGGTCCCTCAAATTGCCAGCGGTATTCGATAATGGGTGGCGGGGCATCAGCAGGTACACTCATCCCGAGAGCGATGTTGGCCCCTATTTTATAGGGCCGAAAATCCACCGTAGGTAAATGCATTAATACTTGATATCCAAAGGCCAAAGCCGCTATGGTCGCCAGCAAGACCAAGCCACTTCGCATCAATTGGGTCCCTGCAGTATAAAGCAGTGATTCTTGCCAAATCAACCAAGCGATCAGCACTAAAAGCACCACATCTTTAGTAAAGGATTCCCAAGGGGTAAGTTTTAAGGCGTCCCCAAAACAACCACAATCGGTCACTTTGTTAAAATAGGCGGAATAAAAGGTCAAAAACGTGAAAAACACGATCATGCCCATCAAACTCCAAAGGGTCAGTTTTTTGGCATACCCCAAAAGCAACATGACCCCCAAGATTACCTCCACCAAGACCACCATAACGGCCAACATTAAGGCATAGGGTGACAGAAAATCTAAGTCCAGAACTTCTGGAGCAAAATAATCTTGTAGCTTAAATGAAAATCCGACTGGATCATTGAGTTTAATCAGTCCGCTGATGATGAACAACACCCCAACAAATACTTGACTAAATCCGGTAATGATGCGTCTTAATGTCATAAAATCCTGATTAGTTGTTCGGATCACGGTCAGAGATCCCCAAATGAATCAACGCAAAAACACTGTAATTAATCATGTCTTGATAATTGGCGTCAATGCCCTCGCTGACCAGAGTTTTTCCTTGATTATCCTCAATTTGTTTGACCCGTAAAAGCTTCTGAATGATTAAATCAGTCAAAGAACTCACCCGCATGTCACGCCACGCCTCGCCGTAATCGTGATTTTTATCCAACATCAAATTTTTAGTTTGCTGTAACTGCTCATCATAAAGTGCCGTGGCCTGCTCTAGATTCAAATCAGGTTGCTCCACTACGCCCTTGTTGAGCTGAATCAGGGCCATGGTGCAATAATTTATAATGCCGATGAATTCAGAAACCTCTCCTTCATCCACTCGACGCTCTTTATTTTGCTGTAATCCACGAATGCGCTGGGCTTTGATGAAAATTTGATCAGTCAATGATGGCAATCGTAATATTCGCCAGGCACTGCCGTAATCCCGCATTTTCTTGGTGAATAAGTCGCGACATTGGCGAACCACGTCATCGTACTGTTTTGCGGTATGGGACATGTTTATCTTAGATTTTGCGTAAATTTCGCTCAAATAAATCAATTTAAAAAATACCATGACCATCAATTGCCGCGGCCAACTTATCGACTGCTCTGAGCCTCGTGTTATGGGTATTTTAAACCTCACCCCGGACTCCTTTTTTGACGGCGGTAAATACAAGGATGAGCACTCGATTCTGGCCCAAGTGGAAACCATGATTCAGCAGGGTGCAGACTTTATTGATGTGGGTGGTTACAGCAGCAGACCGGGGGCCGATGATGTGGCTTCCTCAGAAGAATTAAACCGGGTTGTTCCGGCCATTGAGGCCATATCCAAACGATTTCCAGAGTGCCTTATCTCGATCGACACCTTTCGAAGTGAGGTGGCTGATAGGGCCATCGCCTCTGGCGCTTGCATGATTAATGACATCTCTGGCGGTGATCGCGACCCAAATATGCCAAAGGTAGCCGCCAAACACCAAGTCCCTTACATTTTTATGCACATGCGCGGCACCCCACAGACCATGAACCAGCTCACCCAATATGAGGATGTGGTCTTGGAAGTGACTCAAGAATTGGCTAAAAAATTAAAGCAACTACGCGCATTAGGACTGAACGATCTCATCGCAGATCCAGGCTTCGGCTTTGCCAAAACCCTTGAACAAAATTATACTTTGCTGAATCATTTAGAGCATCTCAAACTCTTAGAGGTGCCCATTTTGGTGGGGCTGTCGAGAAAATCAATGATTTATCGATTGCTCGAAACACAGCCGGATCACGCGCTAAACGGGACGAGCGTGGCCAATACCATCGCCTTGATTAAAGGAGCAAACATCCTTAGAGTGCACGATGTACTTCAGGCCACAGAGGCCATTCGCCTGATTAAAGCCCTAAAAAATTGAGTACCTTTAACTCAAAATCAATAACCCTTGGAATTATTTGACATCAGGATTTTAGACATCGTCGACATCGTATTGGTGGCGTTTTTGTTGTTTTACCTTTATCGCCTGGTCAAAGGAACGGTTGCCATCAATATATTTATCGGAATCGTCATGGTCTACGCCACTTGGAAGCTGACCGAATTTCTCGAAATGCAGCTGTTAAGCCGAATTCTCGGCGGATTTCTCGGGGTTGGAATGTTTGCCTTGATTGTAGTGTTTCAGCAGGAGATCAGAAAATTTTTGTTGATGTTGGGTACCACAAACTTTTCAGGCAGAAGAAAATTATTACAGCGATTCCAATTAAAGCCCACCACGACCTTTAATACAGACATCAGCGCCATTTTAAAGGCGTGTAAGAA
>WTIY01000225.1 GCA_011525065.1 Flavobacteriales bacterium | reverse complement strand
ATACAGGATCTGCCATGCTGAGTGTGGCGGCTTTTGAAAAAGCAAACGATCCCAAGTATGATCCAGAATCTGCGACC
Source organism: Flavobacteriales bacterium (assembly GCA_011525065.1). Taxonomy (GTDB): domain Bacteria; phylum Bacteroidota; class Bacteroidia; order Flavobacteriales; family Flavobacteriaceae; genus BACL21. Next base: position 7,307 of record WTIY01000225.1, on the reverse strand, counting down.
TTGTATGGGACCTGGCAACCAAAACGACTGATGTTCAATACTTCATGGTGGTTCTATGGGGGAAAGGAAGCTTTTGATCGAGCCGACAAGACAAATTTACTGACCCTTTCGGTGGGTGATTATTACCCCCATTTGGGTCAATCCAACGGAGAGATAGCAGCCCTAAGTAGGAGCATGCACAAATCTCAAGGATTTGGCAGTTTGAGCAGTCGAGAACAACAGAATGAGTACTTAGAGTTAATTTTAGGCGACATGCCAAGCGACCGAAATGATCCATTTGAAGGGGTTGATCGAACATGGTCCCGACTTGGCCTTGATTCAGATGATCCAATGATTCGTCAAATCAACGAAATTCTCGATCATTTTGATTTTAAACACCCTTCAAAACACGCAACCGATCTTTTGGATGTTTTAATTCAACTCAAAGGGCTTCCCGCTGGCCCTATCGTTGAAGAAAAAATTAATCATCTTACCGAAATTATTGCTCAATGTTTGGGGCTATACGTGTCACCAGTGGCTTCTTTGCCCTACGCTACAGCCAGTGATTTAGTCAGTGCCAACATAGAAATTAGCAATCGCAGCAAAGACACAATTTTACTTCATAAAACCAGCTCTGACGAATTGTATTTCTTTGACAACACCCGGGCCATTAGTCTTCCTCCGGGCCAAACCATAATGGTTGAATCGCTTGAGACAGCATTGGGACAAAGAGAACTCAGTAATCCGTATTGGCTTGAGCATCCCACCGAATCCAGTCGATATGTCGTTCCAAAGGCTGAATTAATCGGGCGGCCATTTGGGCCAGAACCCGTTAACGTTAAGACGGTATTTAGTTTGAACGGACGAACATTTAGCTTGACTAAACCCCTGGTGTATAAAAAGAGAGATCGCGTAAATGGTGAGGTTTTTGATCCTTTTGGCCTCTTGCCAGAGCTCACGGTAAAGACCTCCGAATCCGTCTTGATTTTTAATGACAAAAAGTCCAAAAAAATTAATGTAACTGTCAGCGCACACACCGACCAACTCAATGGCACATTGAGCCTGCAACATCCTGATTCTTGGACCATTAAACCTGATTTTATTGATTTCAAATTGGCCAGAGCTGGACAAGAACTGGTTTTTGAATTTGACATTGTTCCGCCTGAAACAGGTCAGTCCAGAATAATTACCCCCATGGTCCAAATTGGGGACCGCTTTTTCAACAAACAATCCATTGAAATAGACTATCCTCATATTCCAAAAATTAGGGCTTTGGAGACGGCAAAAACCACAGTGGTAAAAATGAATGTTTCAGGAAAAAAGCTCAAAGTGGGTTATGTTCAAGGAGCCGGCGATAAAGTGGATCAAGGACTGACCCAACTCGGGCATCAGGTGGTACAGATTGATCCAAAAACCATGAAGTCCAAGGATCTAGATAATCTCGACGCCTTAGTACTCGGCATACGAACCTACAATACTCAACAGAGCTTGGTGAGTAAATCTGCCATGATCGATAAGTACATCGCTCAGGGTGGGCTATTGTTGATACAATATCAAACAACTTCTGGCTTGTTGACCCCTATAATGGGACCCGTGAGCTTCAAGATTGGTCGTGATCGAGTGACAGACGAACAGGCCAAAGTTCACTTTTTAGATCCCAAGCATCCAATATTAAGCACCCCAAATAGACTAGAACCCACAGATTTTGATGGTTGGGTCCAAGAACGGGGCTTGTATTTTGCTCAATCTTGGGACGATGAATTCACCCCTCTTCTGGGCATGAATGATCAAGGTGAAGCTCAAACTCAGGGGGCCTTGATCCTGGCCCATTACGGCAAAGGAACCGTCATTTACACTGGGCTTAGTCTTTTTAGACAAATTCCTGAAGGTGTTTCGGGAGCGTATAAACTTTTGGCCAATTTATTATCCTATGACCATGACTGACCCAAATCTCAAGACCGCTAAAAAGGTCGCCAATCGATGGAGTTGGGCCTATATTTTTGTAATTGTGCTGAATGGCATTTACATCGCTCTTTTTTATTGGCTGACCATCTTATACGATAAATCATGAGTATCATTGATTGGTCTGTATTGGGACTGGTACTGGCGATGATTGTCATTTATGGCATCATAAAAACGCGCCATCAATCTGGTGTAACCGATTTTGTTACCGGTGGCAAAAAAGCGAGTTGGTGGACCATTGGATTGAGCGTTATGGCCACTCAAGCCAGTGCCATCACCTTTTTATCGACTCCTGGCCAGGCGTTTCACGATGGAATGGGTTTTGTCCAGTTTTATTTCGGCTTACCCATTGCCATGATCTTGATTAGCCTCTACTTTGTTCCGATTTACCACAGATTAAAAGTCTTCACGGCTTATGCCTATCTCGAGCAGCGATTTGATGTTTCCACCAGAACCTTGACGGCGGTGTTTTTTCTTATTCAACGCGGTTTGGCGGCAGGCATTACCATCTTTGCACCATCCATTATTCTTTCTGCTGTTTTAGGTTGGGATCTTCTGTGGCTCAATTTGATGATCGGTTGTTTGGTGATTGTCTATACCGTTAGCGGTGGTACGCGCGCGGTCAACATCACTCAGAAACAACAAATGGCGGTCATTTTTGGGGGTATGTTTTTGGCCTTTTTAATGCTCTTGAATTTTCTACCCCTTGAGGTCGGATTAGACGAGGCTTTGAGTATTGCTGGAACCCAAGGCAAAATGAATGTCCTGGATTTTTCCTTCGACTTTGAAAACCGTTACACCTTTTGGAGTGGTCTCATTGGCGGAAGTTTTTTAGCCTTGTCCTACTTTGGTACAGATCAAAGTCAAGTCCAACGTTATCTCTCCGGCCGTTCGATAAGGCAAAGTCAAATGGGCCTGATCATGAATGGCCTACTAAAGGTACCCATGCAATTTTTTATCCTGCTCATTGGCGTATTGGTTTTTGTTTTTTATCAATTCAACGATGCCCCACTGAATTTTAACCCAACCAATGAAAAGGCCGTCTTAAACTCCCCTTATGCCGAAGAATACCAAGAACTGACTGAGGATAATGCCTTGTTGATGGGACAAATAGAAACGCTGCAACTCGAGTACATTGGACTTACTGATTCGCCAAAAAAAATTCAAATCGGTCAAAACATTAATTCACTCAATGAGCGGCAACTCATCCTGCGCGATAAGGCTAAGGAACTAATCAAAGCAGCAGACAGTGATTTAGAGACCAATGACAAAGATTACGTCTTTATACATTTTATCTTAACACAATTGCCAGTAGGCCTGATCGGTTTGCTGTTGGCTGTGATTCTCAGCGCAGCCATGTCCTCGACCGCAAGTGAAATCAACGCTCTGGGCACCACCACGGCGGTAGATTTATACCAAAGGCATCGTCCGGGGCATTCGGAAACGCATTACTTAAAAGCCACTCGATATTTCACGCTTATCTGGGGCATTATTGCCATTATCGTCGCCTGCAGCGCACCCCTTTTTGACAACCTCATTCAACTGGTAAACATCATTGGATCAATATTTTACGGTAACATATTAGGCGTTTTTTTGGCGGCTTTTTTCATCAACAGAATCCGTGGTCGTTCGATTTTTTTCGCCGCCATCATCAATCAAATCCTGATCATTGCCTTGTTTGTAATGGACCTGTTTGCCATCATAAAACTGCCCTATCTTTGGCTTAATGTTATCGGTTGTGTCCTGGTGATCGGCATCGCCCTATTTTTAGAAATGATTCAATCCAAGCGCGTGTAGCATTATACTGCCTAGGATTTATGAATTCTCCCTCCATATTTATAAAAGCACATCAGGCTTTCTTGCGGCCTTGAGACAAAGCCCGGATATTCGTATCACAATTCACTGATGCTGCGACATCTAAATTAGAGTAATTGGGGAGTTATCAGAGTATGTACCGGCAAAAGTGAATTGTGATCTTAGGGAGATCGAAATAAATACAATTATGTACTAGGTTAAGTGATCGATCGACCATCAAAATGACAGCTTCGGCTGTCATTTTTTTATGCGTTCCAGATCCGTGCGTTTGACCCTAGGTGGTTATCTTTGTGTTATATTCGGGAGAATGAAACAAAAAATTGACATAGAGCAATGGGATCGCAAAGAACACTTTATGTTTTACAGCAGATTCAAAGAGCCCTATCACGGAGTGAATGTCCAAGTGGACATTACGGCCCTTAAACATTACTGCAAGCAGGCCAATGAATCACTGTTTATCGCCTATGTACATCGAGCAATCATCGCAGTAAATGCCATTGAAGCCATGCGCTACCGCATCATAGATGGTGACGTTTACTTATATGACACTACCCATGTCACAGCGACCATAGACAGAAAGCAAGTGCCCTTTGGGTTTTCATTTGTGGCCTTTGATCCAGACTTTGAAAACTTTAAAAAGGCCGCCACCGCTGAATTCACTCGGGTGCGCAACAGCAATGGACTGGACCTCTCTGCGGGCAGAGAAAATGTAGTTCATTTTTCAGCTCTACCCTGGATCGAATTTACGGGCATTACTCATGCCAGGGACCTCGAGGGCAGTGACTGCAGTCCTAAAATTACCTTCGGAAAAATCACGCAAAAAGAAGGTCGATGGCTGATGCCGATGTCAGTGCATGTTCATCACGGCCTAGTTTACGGAAAAGACGTGGCCGACTTTATCGATGCATTTCAGCGGGAATTAGATCGCCTTTAATCCATAAGACAATGTCTAATTAGAGCCTTTAATCCTAAAGAAAATATGCTCGATTTAATTTTATCACAAGATTGGGTCACCACCGAACAACACCATTAAATCCCTCATAGAATCGAGCTTTTTATAATTTGGATGTGCGAGCGGCTCTTCGCCTACTTCATGCGCCCAGGTGGTGTGAAAAGGAATGTGTATGGAATGGGCACCAATCTCAAGAACCGGCAAGACGTCGCTGTTCACGCTATTGCCCACCATTAAAAACTCATCGGGTTTGAGGTCAAGATGACGCACGAGTTTTCGATAATTGTCCGGTTTTTTGTCCGACATTACCTCGATGTGGTGAAAAAACTGAGCCAATCCCGAGCGCTCGAGCTTGCGTTCTTGGTCCAACAAATCACCTTTTGTGGCCACAACCAATCGATAATTTTGACTCAAATGCGTTAATACCTCAAAAACATTTGGTAAAAGTGGGTTCTCGGCAGACAACATATCCTTTACAATGGCCAAAATATCCTGAATCAGTGCATTAGAGGCACGTCCTTGGCTCAATGAAATGGCGGCTTCAATCAGTGAAAGGCCAAAGGGCTTTATCCCATAGCCGTAAAGCGGCAAATTCTTCATTTCTACTGAAAAAAGAGCCTTTTGACAATCTTCTTCAGGCAAAAAGGGTCGCATTAAAGCGCAAAAGCGGTCTTCGGCAGTTCGAAATAGGGTCTCATTTTCCCAAAGCGTATCATCTGCGTCGAAGGCGATGGCTTTGAATCTTGAGGTATCCATCAGCGAATGAGTTTTTTGTACTTAATCCGTTTAGGCCCAACATCACCCAGGCGTTTCTTTCGATTTTCTTCGTAATCACTAAATCCACCTTCGAAAAAATAAACCTGACTGTCACCCTCAAAAGCCAAGATATGGGTACAAATTCGGTCCAAAAACCAACGGTCGTGACTAATAACCACCGCACAACCTGCAAAGTTTTCAAGCCCCTCCTCTAATGCCCGTAAGGTATTGACATCTAAATCATTAGTTGGCTCATCTAAAAGCAGAACATTACCTTCTTCCTTCAGGGTCATGGCCAAATGCAAACGGTTGCGCTCACCCCCTGAAAGCATGGCTACCTTTTTGTTTTGTTCACTGCCTGAAAAATTGAATCGACTCAAATAAGCCCTAGAATTTACCTGGCGCCCGCCCATGGTAATTAATTCTTGACCGTCACTGAAATTTTCCCAAATGGTTTTTTGAGGATCAATGTTGGCATGCGCTTGATCAACATAGGCGATTTTTGATGTGGGGCCTACAGTAAAGGTTCCAGCATCAGGGGCCAATTCATTCATGATCATCTTAAAAATGGTAGTCTTACCCGCGCCATTTGGTCCAATAACCCCAACGATTCCTGCTTGAGGTAATTTGAAATCCAGCTGTTCATAAAGGAGTTTGTCGCCAAAGGCCTTGCGTACACCATCAGCTTTGATGACCTCAGCCCCCAATCGAGGTCCATTAGGAATGTATATCTCTAAGTGCTCATCGAGTTTCTTTTGATCCTGACTCATGAGCTTCTCGTAATTGTTCAAACGAGCTTTTTGTTTGGACTGCCTCCCTTTTGGCGCCATGCGAACCCACTCTAATTCCCGTTCTAGGGTTTTTTGTCGTTTGCTGGCCTGCTTTTGTTCTTGGGCGAGTCGTTTTGACTTTTGCTCTAACCATGAAGAATAATTGCCTTTCCAAGGAATGCCTTCGCCTCGATCGAGTTCAAGGATCCAACCAGCGACATTGTCCAAGAAATATCGATCGTGAGTCACAGCGATTACTGTACCTTTATACTGGGCCAAGTGCTGTTCTAACCAATGCACACTTTCGGCGTCCAAATGGTTGGTGGGTTCGTCCAAAAGCAATACGTCTGGTTCCTGAAGAAGCAATCGACACAGCGCCACCCGACGTCGTTCACCACCCGAGAGCACACCGATTTTCACCTCAGGAAGAGGGGTGCGCAAAGCGTCCATGGCAATCTCCAATTTAGTATCCAATTCCCAGGCATTAACCGCATCTATTTCATCTTGAAGCTTAGCCTGTTCATTCATCAAGGCTTCCATTTTGTCTGGATTCTCATAAACCTCAGGCAGTCCAAAGGCCTCGTTGATTTCGTTGTAGCGGTCCAAAACGGCCACCACCTCTTTGACCCCCTCTTTTACCACCTCCAAAACGGTTTTATCCGGGTCCAATTCAGGTTCTTGATCCAAAAGACCCACGTTATATCCTGGGGCAAACACCACGTCACCTTGGTGGTTCTTATCCTGTCCTGCAATAATTTTTAAAAGGGTTGATTTACCACTACCATTGAGTCCCAAGATGCCAATTTTAGCACCGTAGAAAAAACTCAGGTAAATGTTTTTAAGTACGGGCGTTTGAGCGTTTTGAAAGGTTTTGCTCACCCCGGACATGGAAAAGATCACCTTTTGATCGTCGGCCATAATTCTGTGGATTTAAAGATTGATAAAAGGGAACTAGACACGTCCCTTAAGGGCGTTAAATACCCAGGCAATGGCAAAAAAGCCGAAGCCTACAGAAGCGAAGCCCCAACCCGCGACTTCTTGATATTTGAAAGCCCCAAGTGCAATAAGGGCAC
>WTIY01000243.1 GCA_011525065.1 Flavobacteriales bacterium | reverse complement strand
GATCACACGCACCCCAGACGCACGCTGTGTTTCGGGATCGTAAATGACTTCATGAACAATAGAATTTGGTCTTAGGGTCATGTTTCCAGTACGCTCTGCGGCCGGCAAGGTTGAGGACACGCTACTGAAATAACCCCCAAAAGGACAACCACGAATACACCGACTGCGATAGACGCAATTTGAGCGTCCCTCGTGGGCCTTATTTCCAGTGAGGTGAGCAGCACGACCTATAGTCAGTACCCGACCATCATCGTAGTGATTGTCAATTTTTTCACGTAAATCTCGCTCAGCACAATTGAGTTCCATCGGTGGCGAAAATACCCCATCTGGGAGGACTTCTTTGCCTAGAGCCTCGCCACTAACGCCGATAAACTCCTCGACTTTATCGTACCAAGGAGCAATATCCGCATATCGAACTGGCCAGTCGACCGCAATGCCCTCTCTTTTGTTGGCCTCAAAATCAATGTCACTCAAACGATAGGATTGACGTCCCCACATGATGGAGCGACCACCGACGTGATAACCCCTGATCCAATCAAAGCGTTTGACTTCATTATACGGGTGAATAATGTCATCAACAAACCAATGTGCAGATTCGTCACGAGTGGTATATCCTGTTCTGTTTTGTTTGACCTGACGCTTTTGTTGCGCTACAGTACGACGATTTTTAAAATCAAAATCCCAAGGATCCTTATTGGCAGTTGGATAGTCTTCGATGTGTCGGACCATGCGACCACGCTCCAATACAAGCGTCTTGAGTCCGTTCTCACAGAGTTCTTTGGCAGCCCAGCCACCACTGATTCCAGAACCCACGACGATTGCGTCGAATTGTTCATTCGGTTTTGTCATATTTAGATGGTTTAATTGTTGGTCTTGTTATGTTCCAAAGCATGACGCTCTAAAACAAGTCTTCTAATTTCTTTTTTTTTTGGCGATTAAGCAAGTTCGGATAAGTAAATTGTCTTAATTAATTTCTCGAAAACGATTTCGATTTATAAAACCATTCAAGTCCACGCTTGGAGGTTTCAAACTCGACGAAAAAAAATTATCTTAGGAGGCCATAAACAAAAACAACCCCTTAACGACGACCATATGAATCTAAAACACGTCTTTACCATTGGTGCGACAATCGTACTCATGGGCTGTCAAAACACCATGAAAAAAAATCAAGAGCCTGCGTCTGAAACGCCTGTCCAAAAATTTGAAATTTCTTTGGCCCAGTGGTCCATTCACAATCAGATCCAGGGCGGTTCTATCGACCCCATGGATTTCGCCTCTATTGCCAAGGATTTGGGTTACACCGGCCTTGAATACGTCAGCAACCTCTATATTGGAGACGAGGTCAACTACCCGATGAAAGCTCAGGGGCTTGATTCTATCTTAAAAGAATTAAAACGCCGAAGCGATGACCTAGGAATGACCAATGTATTAATCATGATCGATGATCAAGGCGATCTATCTGTCGACGATGAACTCCAGACCACTCAAGCGGTCGACAATCACAAAAAATGGGTTGACGCTGCGGCCTATTTGGGCTGTTACGCCATACGGGTGAATTTGTTCGGCTCGGATGATCCCGATGCCTGGGTGGCCAACTCAGTACGCTCACTCAAAGCCTTATCCGCTTATGCCGCTGAAAAAAATGTCTCCATTTTGGTTGAGAATCACGGTGGGCTATCGAGCGATGCTAAATTACTGGCGCGCGTCATGGATGAAGTCGATATGGATAATTGCGGCGTATTGGTTGACTTTGGGAATTTCTGTGTGCGTCGTGAAAACGGTGAGCGCTGGGATGGGCCTTGTGTCGAAGAATACGATCGCTATCGGGGGATCGAAGAACTCATGCCATACGCGCATGGAGTTTCTGCTAAAAGTTATGCCTTTGACGCAGAGGGTAACGAGACCAGCATGGATTTTCCAAGAATTCTAAACATCGTAAGAGACTCAGGTTTCTCAGGCTTTATCGGTGTAGAATTTGAAGGACCCGACGCCGACCCCCAACCCGGAATGGCTGCGACAAAAAGCCTCATAGAACAAGTCTTAATGAACTAAATACAAACCACTAACCACAACAACCATGACCAATTCAACACGCTTTCAATTGTCCTTTATGATGTTCCTCGAGTTCTTTATCTGGGGGGGCTGGTTCGTGACTATGGGGACTTTTCTCGGAAACAATTTAGGGGCTACCGGTGCAGAAACCGCTATGGCCTATTCTACCCAATCCTGGGGGGCGATAATTGCTCCATTTATCATTGGCCTGATCGCAGACCGCTTTTTTAATGCTGAACACATATTGGGGGTATTGCATCTAATCGGGGCCTTTTTAATGTATCAAATGTATCAATCGGCTGACTTTGGCGGCTTTTATCCTTATGTTTTAGGTTATATGATTGGTTATATGCCAACCCTTGCATTGGTCAATTCTGTTTCATTCAACCAAATGAAAGATCCCGCCAAAGACTTTTCGCTGATTCGCGTTTGGGGCACCATCGGATGGATCGCGGCCGGTCTAGCCATCAGCTATGTGTTTCACTGGGATCCAAATCCTGAGGTGGCTGGCGATAAAGGGATGCTGCAAAACACCTTTTTAATGGTGGCCATCGCCTCTGGTATTTTGGGGCTGTTCAGCTTTACGCTGCCCGAAACACCGCCTAAGGCAGATGATGGTTCCAAAATTACCTTGAGCGACATCTTGGGACTAGAGGCCCTTAAGCTCTTGAAAGACCGAAACTTTTTGATCTTTTTCGTCTCTTCTATTTTAATCTGCATCCCTTTGGCTTTTTACTACCAAAACGCCAATCCATTCCTTTCTGAAATCGGTGTAGAAAATGCCACAGGAAAAATGACGATAGGACAAATCTCTGAGGTTCTGTTCATGCTCTTATTGCCCTATTTTTTCAAAAAATTTGGCTTTAAAATGACCATATTGGTCGGCATGTTGGCCTGGACCTTGCGTTACCTATTGTTTGCCTATGGAGATGCCGGAGAAGGGGTGTTCATGTTGCTATTAGGCATCGCACTGCACGGCATTTGTTATGACTTCTTCTTTGTGTCCGGCCAAATTTATACCGACAGTAAAGCGGGTGAAAAAGTAAAAAGTGCGGCACAAGGGCTCATTACCTTGGCGACCTACGGCGTGGGAATGCTCGGTGGTTTCTACATCGCGGGCCTCATTACCGATGCCAATGTCGTGGGCGAGGGACACGACTGGACCGCAATTTGGCAAATGCCGGCACTATTCGCTGTGGTGGTGTTCGCTCTTTTTGCCGTACTGTTTAAAAACGAGTCTATTGAATACAAAGAATAAATTAGCGTTAAAACTGTATTATGAGTCAAAAAATTAGATGGGGCGTATTAGGCGGAGGCGGTGATTCTTTAATCGGAGTTTTACACCGCGTGGCGGCCTCCATGTTCGACGCCTATGCCTTAACAGGAGCCGTGTTCAATCCAGATTATGAACAAAATAAAGCCTTTGCACAGGAGATTGGCATTCCGTTAGATCGAATCTATCCGGATTTTGACGCTATGGTTGAGGCAGAACTGGCGCTGCCCGTAGATCAGCGAATTCAAGTATTTTCTGTGCTCACGCCTAATTTCTTGCACTACCCAATGGCCAAAAAGCTCATGGAGAGTGGTTTTCATGTCATTTGTGAAAAACCCATGACCATGACCCATGCAGAGGCCCTGGACTTGCAAAAAATACAAGCGGATAAAGGGGTGCTCTTCGCATTGACACATACCTACACCGGTTATCCCATGATTCGCCAAATGAAAGCCATGATCGCTCAAGGGGCCATTGGTAGCCTACAAAAAGTAGACGCGCAGTACTATCAAGGTTGGATCAATCCCATCATACACGATCCCGATCAGCGCTCGACCACTTGGCGCCTCAATCCAGATAAATCGGGAATCAGTTGTTGTATGGGTGACATTGGCGTCCATGCCTACCAAATGTTGGAATACGTCACCGGCCAAAAAATTGAATCTGTTTTGGCTGACCTGAATCACCTTTATGACGACAATCAAATGGACATTGACGGCACGGTTTTATTGCGTTTGGGCAGACATGTAAAAGGGGTGCTAAGAGCCAGTCAAATCGCGACCGCAGAAGAAAACAACTTTAGCTTGGCCATTTACGGTCGTGAAGGGGCGCTTAAGTGGGAGCAAGAGAATCCCAATTACTTGACCTTGCTCAAGGACGGACAGCCTGCTCAAACCCTAAAACCTGGTCATGGATACAATACCGCCTTCTCTTTAGACGGTACTAAACTACCTCCTGGACATCCAGAGGGTATTTTTGATGCTATGGGCAACATCTACAAGGGCATGGCCAAAGCGGTGCGCGGACAAGAGTACACTGAAGGCGAATTCCCTTCTATGGAGGACGGCGTTCGGGGCATGAAATTCATTGAGACGGCCGTTGCCTCACATGCAGAGGGCAACGTCTGGAAAAAACTTTAAGCAAACATTATGAAGACCATAAAAGGACCGGCCGTATTTCTGGCGCAATTCATGGACGACAAGGAACCATTTAATTCATTGGATGGCTTGTGTCAATGGGCGGCAGATTTGGGCTACAAAGGCATTCAAATCCCTACCTGGGAATCTCGTTTGATCGATTTGACCCTAGCAGGAGAAAGTAAGGATTACTGCGATGAATTGCAGGGTAAAATTCGATCCTACGGGCTCGAAATTACAGAGCTCTCAACCCACCTTCAAGGCCAACTTATCGCAGTTCATCCAGCGTACGACCTGATGTTTGACAACTTTGCTCCAGAGGACTGTAAAAACAATCCAAAAAAACGCACTGAATGGGCTCGTGCACAGCTCATGAGCGCGGCAAAAGCCAGTGGACATTTAGGGCTAAACGCTCATGCGACCTTTAGCGGGGCATTACTCTGGCATACCTGGCACCCTTGGCCGCAACGCCCTGATGGCTTGGTAGAAATGGGGTTTGCAGAATTGGCCAAAAGATGGACGCCCTTACTCAACGAATTCCAGGACAACGGCGTTGCCGTTTGTTATGAGATTCATCCTGGTGAGGACCTACACGACGGAGTGACTTTTGAGCGCTTTTTAGAAGCGACCGGAAATCACAAAGCAGTGAACATCCTGTACGACCCGAGTCATTTTGTGCTTCAACAACTGGACTATTTGGCCTACATAGACCATTACCACGAGTTCATCAAAGCCTTCCACGTTAAGGACAGTGAATTTCTGCCCGACGGAAAGAGAGGTGCTTTTGGCGGTTATGGGGATTGGAAAGATCGGGCCGGGCGTTATCGCTCCCTTGGTGACGGTCAAATCGATTACAAATCTGTCTTCAGTAAACTCACCGAATACGGCTGTGATGTTTGGGCCGTTATGGAGTGGGAGTGCGTGATTAAAAGTCCAGAACAAGGCGCTCGTGAAGGCGCTAAATTCATAAAAGATAGAATTATCGAAGCCACACAAAAGCGATTCGATGATTTTGCGGGCGCAGAAATAGACCAAGCCCGTCTCAAAAAGATTTTGGGCTTGGATTAAGCCCACGAACACCGCCTTTTAAGCACTTCAGGCAGATGCCATGTGACGAGGCTCACCAATAAATAAAAACGTATATCATTAAAACGACGACCATGAAAAAGACCACGCAATTCACACTAATCGGGCTTGGCCTATTAATCAGCGCCTGTGGCGCTGATCCTGCAGGACCTGCAGAGGCGCCCGCTCAAGAACCGACCCTACCCGAAGCAACTGAAATGTGGACCCCAGTACCCAATCAAATTGATCCATTTCAACAAAATGGCGCACCAAGCGACGCAATCATTCTTTTTGACGGAAGTAATTTAGACCAGTGGATCAGCGCAGTGGATAGTACTGCTGCTAAGTGGGCCATCAATGCTGACGGCAGCATGACAGTGGTGGACCTCACGGGTGACATTCAAACAAAAGAGAATTTTGGCAGCGTACAACTCCATGTAGAATGGCGAAGTAACCCAGACAATATGGCCAGTGGCCAAGCCAGAAGCAACAGTGGGGTGTACTTGCAAAATCGCTACGAAGTACAGGTTTTGGACAACAATGACAACCCGACTTATGTCAACGGCATGGTCGCCTCATTGTACAAACAATCACCGCCTCTGGTAATGGCTTCGGTACCGACAGGATCTTGGAATGCTTATGACATCATATACCACGCTCCTGAATTTGACGAACTCGGCGAAATGGTCAAAGGTCCGATCATGACTGTCCTTCATAACGGCGTTTTAGTTCAAGATCATTTTGAATTAAGTGGGACCACAGAATACATCGGTTGGCCAAAGGTCAGCGCCCATGGTCCTGGTCCAATTAAACTTCAGGACCACAGTGACAAAAGCGGGGTTTCTTATCGAAATGTTTGGGTTCGACCTCTGGATTAATTAAAACTACCTTTACTATGAAATATTTAATTCAATTGTCCATTGTGATGGCCCTAAGCGCCTCGTGTAAAAACACCCAAAACAGCGCTGAAATCAGTAAAGAAATTCCTGAATCCCAATCGGTCCCATCAAGCCAATGGCAAGTTCTATTTGATGGCAGTAATTTTGACCAGTGGCGCGGTTATCTATCCGATTCGATGCCAGAAGCCTGGACCATCGAAGACAGCGCCATGGTGTTTAACCCAGGAGGTAAAGGGGGTCAAAACATCATCTCCAGGGACATTTACTACAACTTTGAGCTGTCCATAGAATGGAACATCGCCCCAGGAGGCAATAGCGGTATTTTTTGGGGGGTCTTGGAAGATCCTGCCTATCCTGAGGCTTATCAATCCGGCCCCGAAATTCAAGTCCTTGACAACGCCAAGCACCCAGAGGCCTTTGTCGCCGAGGGCACCCATACCGCAGGCGCCCTGTTTGACATGATTGCCCCATCTGAGGATCACACCAAACCGGCAGGTTCATGGAATCACTGCGTTTTGCGTATCGACCACCGAAACAATGAAGGGGTGGTGCTGATGAACGGGCATCAAATCGTCTCATTCAAACCAGATGGTCCAGAGTGGGAGGCCATGGTGGCCGACTCTAAATTTGCCGATTGGCCAATTTTTGGCAAGTCGCCAAAAGGCCATATCGGGCTGCAAGATCACGGAGATCGGGTGGCTTACCGCAACATCAAAATCCGACACTTGACTAATTAAATCCCAATCCATAACCATGATTACTGAAAACGAATTGTATTTAAGTCTAGGCTATTGTGCCTTTATGCTGGTATTATTTTTGATTTTTAAGGCTTTTCCGCCAAAAAAAATAAATCATTTCTACGGCTACAGAACCCAGCGCTCTATGGCAAACGAAACTATCTGGAAAGACGCCAATGAGTACTCCTTCAAACTGGGTGTAAAACTTGGCATTTACGGCCTCTTTTTACCTTTATTCTACTATT
>WTIY01000096.1 GCA_011525065.1 Flavobacteriales bacterium | reverse complement strand
GATTTTGAGCCCAAAAAGGACAATAAAATTTGGAGATATTTGTTTTCAGAGAAACTTATTCGGCGTGCGCGGTAAAATAAAACACCTGTTTTTTGATTTAGATCATACCCTTTGGGATTTCGATCGAAACTCTCGATTGGCCTTTGAGGCCTTGTTTTTACGCTATGGCATTGATCTTGATTTAGACGAATTTTTAAAGATTTACGAGCCCATTAATTACGCTTATTGGGCGAAATTTCGTGTAGAAGCCGTTTCAAAGACTGAATTGAGACGAGGTCGATTGAGTGATAGTTATAAGTCATTTGGCTTGGTCTTTGACGTTGCAATGCTCGATGCCATGGCCGAAACCTACATCGATGAACTGCCCAAGAATAATCACTTGTTTGAAGGGGTGCGTGAAACCCTAAAGGACTTGAAAGATGATTATCAAATGCACATCATAACCAATGGATTTCATGCGGTTCAACACAATAAGTTAATCCAAAGTGGGCTAGCGCCATATTTCAAATCGGTCACCACTTCGGAAGAGGTAGGGTCAAAGAAGCCTGACGCTGTTATATTTAAAAGGGCTTTGACAAAGGCCAATGCCTTGCCAGAAGAAAGTTTGATGATCGGAGATACTTTTGAGGCGGATATTTTGGGGGCTGAGGCTGTAGGGATGAACACCTTGTTGTTCAACTATTGGTCAGTAGAAGTTCCTGATAATTATCGAATTATCGAAGATATTAAAGAAATCAAACGATATTTGTAACCCCTAGCCCCATTTTAAAACCTACTGTATTATGAAGTATTCTTTTGTTAAAATTATTGGCCTATTGGCCTTGATTTTGTCTTTTGGTTCCTGTGTCAAAGACACAGATTTTGACCAGTTTCAGGACACCTTATTGACCCCCATAGTTGATCTTAACCTTGTTTTTTGGGAGGTCGAGGCCATTCGATTTGAAGATCCAAGTGGCAACCTTCCTTCATTAATTGTTCGTGACACGACCGAAATCAGATTTTTAGATGATTCAGATACACAGGACAGCATGGTGCGGGCAGATTTTCTCTTTGAATTTGAGAACGCCACCCCAACATCGTATGCCCTGACAATGGATTTTATCAATCTTTCAGGAAATGTCACTTACAGCTTGCAGACCACTGTTCCTGCCGGAGACCCTACTTCACCAGAATTTTATGACTACCTAAAGGAGGTTGTGGCTCCTGAGATAAACCAAGTAACTCAGGCCAACAGATTGGCCATAAGTGCCGAACCATTGGGCTCGATCTCTAATCAAGGGCGGCTTACTATGCGATCGAAGGCTCGGTTTTATCTTGAAATATCCGGTCAATGAGTCGCGCGAAAATCATTTTCTTATTCAGTCTGTTGTTTGCCATGGTCGTTAGTGGTCAAAACAAGCAGCTGATTTATGGCCTTGATGAGGTGCCTCAAAACCTCTTGCTGAATCCAGGTGGTGTTCCTCAGGGTAGGGCCTACATTGGTGTGCCTGGACTATCGGGACTACATTTAAATGCGGGTTCTTCGGGCTTCTCTTTATACGATGTGGCCGCGTCAGATGGACAATTGCCAGCCACCAGAATTTCTTCTTTAATTCAGAGTTTGGACGATAAAGATTTTGTGACCACAACAGTACAATTGGGCATGATTGATGTTGGATGGCGAAAAGATGACGAAACTTTTTTTAGTGCAGGTCTGTATCAGGAATTTGATCTTATCGCCTATTTTCCAAAGGATTGGGCGACACTTGCTTGGTATGGAAATGCGAATTATTTGGATTACCCGTTTAAATTTGAACACATCAGTGCTCGAGCAGATGTACTAAGTGTTTTTCATTTTGGAATCAATAAAAAGATTAATCGAAAATGGCATGTTGGGGGCCGCCTTAAACTATACAACAGTCTAGTCTCGGCAAATAGCCTTGGAAACACTGGAAGTTTTACCACTCGTTTGGCCAACAACGGCGACAGTCAAAACATTTACGCTCAAGAACTCAGTGAGGCAGCGGTAAGCATCCAAACCTCTGGACTATCGCGTTTTGAGGGTAATGTCACCCAATCTGAGGTATTAAATACGGGTTTATTTGGTGGGGATTTGGGATTGGGTATTGATGTTGGCGCGACCTATCAGTACGATGATTCATGGCGGTTTAGTGCTAGTCTTCTTGATATTGGTGTTATTGCTCATGGTTCTGACGTGAAAACCTATCAGGCCAGTGGTGACTACAATCTTGAGGGAATTCAATTGGAATTTCCCAACTTATCTCAAGGCCAGACCGCACCACAATATTACGCTATTTTTGAGAATGAATTGGAGGCTGCTGTGCCCATCGATACACTGTATTCCTCGTATACTCAATGGCGCCCTGTAAAATTGAATGCCTCTGCAACCTACGCATTTGGCCCCAGTGCTCCAGGTTCTGTAGACTGTAATTGCAGTGGAAAGGGAGATCCTTACAAACTCGAAAGCGAAGTGGGGATACAAATTTATGCCATTAAAAGGCCAAAAGCCATACAAACGGCGATTAGCTTGTTTTATGTCAGGCGATTATTGCGTCAATTGACTGTTAAATCGACTTGGACAATGGACGCATTGTCCTACGCCAATCTCGGATTGGCATTGGTCGGTGATTTCGGACCAATTAATGTTTATCTTGCGGGAGATCATCTGCTGCGTTACGGTAACTTGGCAAAAGCCCGCGGCGCATCGATTCAATTGGGAGTTAATGTAAAATTAGAAAGACGATGAAGCGACATTTATTGATTGTGTTGTTAATTTTTAGTGCTTTGGTTTCGAATGAAATGGCTGCGCAGCAAGAACGACTCAGTGCTTTTAGTTATGTGGTTGTCCCCGAACGTTTTGATTTTCAGTACGAAACCGATCAATATCAAATAAACTCACTGCTTAAATTTTTATTTAATAAGTATGGTTTTCATGCCTTTTTTCCTTCAGAACTCCCGGAGGTCAGTCGGTGCGATGGCCTTTATGCAGAAATTGAGCAGCTCAATGGTTTCGTGTGGACAGAACTGAGCGTGAGGTTGGTAGATTGCGATGGTGTTTTGTTTTATCAGACCAAAACAGGTCGAAGTAAGTTGAAAAATTATGCCAAGGCCTATGTTGAAGCATTACGGATGGCCTTTGAAAGCATTGAGATTCTTGGAGTTCGTCAAGGTCCAATGCAGATTTTACAAAAGCCCGGTGGCGAAAGTACAGTGATTGAAAGTAGCCAAGAGACAAAAAAGCCCATTAGCACAATGGAAGAGTCATCTATGGTTTCAACGAATCAATCTTCGGGCCAAGACATAAGGACAACGACTCCTATTGACCAAAGCCCTATGAAAGATGAAACCGTTGTTCTTGGGTTATTGCCTGATGTCCCATTAATGAATTTCGTTTCGAGTGATCTGAGCTATTTATTAAGGCGCACCGATTTGGGGTATCAATGGTATCAGGAGTCGACTCAAGACTTAATTTATCAAGGTAAGTTTTTTGTTGTCGAACAGATGTTGTTCTATGAGGATAAGCAAGGAATTCGCTATACCGCCGAGTATCGTGATCAAGGGGAACTCGTGTTGCGAAGAGAAGGGGAGGAATTGATTTTTCACAAGGCCAACTAAACCTGAATTTTTTTATTTCGGGTAATTTCCAGACCACATTTTTTGAAATTCAGCGAAACTTTGCTGTTCCCTTTGGTTTAAAGAGGGATGGTATAAGCGTTCGTTTTCAATTTCTGGAGGAAGGAAATTTTGTTGGGCGCATCCATTGGGGGCATCGTGGTCGTAGGTGTAGCCTTTACCGTAACCCAATTCTTTGTTCAAATCATTTGTGGCATTACGCAAGTGCAGCGGAACGGGCAGAGGTCCAGCGCTATGGGCCAGGTCCATGGCTTTATTGATGGCCTGATAGGCACTGTTGCTTTTGGGACTCATGGCTAAATAAAGAATGCACTGACCTAAAATAATGCGCGCCTCAGGCAGTCCAACCATTTGAATGGCCTGAGCTGAGGACTGGGCCATGATCAGTGCAGTGGGATTGGCCAAACCAATATCCTCAGCAGCAGAAATAATGAGTCTTCTCCCAATAAAACTGAGCGATTCACCGCCGATCAGCATTCTAGAAAGCCAATAGAGTGCTGCATTTGGATCACTGCCCCGTATTGACTTAATCATGGCTGAGGCGATGTCGTAATGCTGATCGCCACTTTTGTCATAGCGAACCCCCAACTGATCCAATTGGTCACGGACAAATGCATCCGTTATCACAACTTTGTTGTTTTTACTTGGTATTACAATGAGTTCAAAGGTATTCAGTAGTTTTCTGGCATCGCCCCCGCAGCTTTGGAGCAATAGGCCGTACTCTTTGAGTTTAATGGATTTGCGAATCAGTGCAGCGTCCTGGGCTATGGCCTGGTTCAGAATTTCTAGTAATTCTTCTTTTTTTAAGGCCTTAAGGGTGTATACCTGACACCGTGACAGCAAGGCTGGTATCACCTCAAAACTGGGTTGTTCCGTTGTTGCCCCTATTAAGGTTACCCAACCTTTTTCTACGGCCCCCAGTAACGCATCTTGTTGTGATTTACTGAATCGATGGATCTCATCAATAAATAATATCGGGTTAGCGTGGGCAAACAACCCAGATTTATCCTTGGCCCTTTGAATGACTTCTCGAACTTTTGCAACACCACTATCTATGGCGCTTAAATGAAAAATTTCCCGCTTGGTTTCTTTAGCCAATAGGCCAGCGAGGGTTGTTTTTCCCGTACCTGGCGGACCCCACAAAATCATGGAAGCAATCAGGCCACTCTCTAACTGGGGCCGCAGCGCGCCCTTTGGACCGACCAAATGAGTTTGTCCGATGTATTGGTCAATACTGACCGGTCGCATGCGTTCTGCCAAAGGTGGATTCATGCTTTAAATGTACAATATTCAATGAGGTTTGCTGAAAAATTGACCTATTTTTGAGTGAGGCCTGTTTTTTGATTCAAAACACATAAAACTTCATCATTCATGCGCATAAAACAAAACGTCCCTTTTAATTGGTCCGTACTGATGGTGCCTATTGTGTTTGTTCTGAGCATGTGGGTGGTGTTTTGGTTGGAAATTCGATTTGGATTTCGGTTTAAGGAATTCGGAATCTTTCCTGGAAAGATAAAGGGCTTGTGGGGAGTAATTGCTGGGCCTTGGATTCACTCTGGCTTGGATCACTTGAGTAACAACTCATTGCCGATGCTATTTTTGTTAGCTGCGCTGTTTTATTTCTACAAACCTATTGCGCCAAGAGTTTTGGTCTTCGGTCTTGTTTTGACGGGTGTAACGACATGGCTTATTGGTCGCCCCTCATGGCATATTGGGGCTAGTGGCCTCATTTATATGTTGGTGGCCTTTATTTTTTTCAAGGGCGTACAATCTCGAATATATCCACTTATTGCAGTGGCTATGACCGTTATTTTTCTTTACGGTGGGTTGTTTTGGTATTTATTCCCCTTGGATCCGAAAATATCTTGGGAAGGCCATAGCGCTGGCTTCATTGCTGGCCTAATACTTGCGCTGTATTACAGGAAACAAAAAAGTCATTTATACGAAAGCTACCTTTGGCAGAGGGATGACTTTGATCCCGAGCAGGATGCTTTTATCAAACAATTTGATGAAAATGGTCAATTTCGGCCACTAGAACCTGAAATCGATGAATTGGCGCAGACGTCTGATACTCTAGATAGCGCGCAAGGCCCGGGGGAGACCACTTCAGAGGTTGAGGTACAGTACAATTACAAACCTAAAGACCCTGCTTGAATACAGAAATTTTAACCCGGAATCTGTCTCCGCCCAGTTAAATGCTTCTTTGACGCAGGATCTCAAATAAAATGGCTCCAGCAGCTACTGAAACATTGAGTGATTTGGTTTTGCCGCGCATTGGAATGGAAATAAGGCCATCTAAGAGTTTTAATACTGATTTGCTCATACCAGAACCTTCAGAGCCCATAACGATCGCAGAAGGGGTCTTATAATCTAGATTAAAATAGCTCTGAGAGGCTTTTTCATCGGCGCCTACCACGGTATATCCTGAACCTTGAAGGTAAAAAATGGCATCTTTGACGTGATCGACCTTACAAATGGGGACATTGAAAACAGCTCCTGCAGAGGTTTTGACGGTATCGGCGTTGACTGGAGCTCCGCCAGTTTTTTGAATGATGATGCCGCTAACCCCCGTGCATTCAGCGGTACGAATAATGGCTCCAAAATTTCGCGCATCAGTAAGTTGATCTAATATTAAAAAAAGACCTGGTTTTTGATCGCTTTTTTCAGCTTCTTCCACAAGGGCCTCAAGCGGAATAAAAGATACAGGGGATAGATAAGCAACGATACCCTGATGATTAGAACGGGTTAATTTGTCTAGTTTGGCCTGCGGTACTTGATTTACCGGAATACCAGCGTTTTGAGCCAATGAAATGATTTGATCGAAACGTTTAGGACTACTGGCCTGATTGATGAATATTTTATCAACCGTTGCGCCTGCCTCTAGGGCTTCCAATACTGGATAATAGCCAAAAATGAATTCGTCTTTTTTCATGGGTGTATTTGAATCTCAAAATTAGTGCAAAAAAAAGAGGTTGCCTTGCGACAACCTCTTATAATTCATAAGGTGTATATCAATTACTTGATAACTTTTACAGTACCTTCAACACCACCGATGTTTACTTTTACAAAGTAAGCACCACTAGCCATTTGTGACATATCTACTTGAGAAGTCATGGCGTTGATGTTCGCACGGTAAACCTCTTGACCTAATACGTTGAAGATAGCAACGTTGCTGATCGCTTCGTTAGCTTGTAGGTTCAAAACGTTGTTCACTGGGTTAGGATAAGC
Organism: Flavobacteriales bacterium; assembly: GCA_011525065.1. GTDB lineage: Bacteria > Bacteroidota > Bacteroidia > Flavobacteriales > Flavobacteriaceae > BACL21. Next base: position 577 of record WTIY01000096.1, on the reverse strand, counting down.
TGAGAATCCTTTAGCAGCGAAGTCTTGAGTTCCAACGTTAGTATCAGAGTATACATAGTCATCAAAGTATACCTCGTTTTCAGTTGAGATTGAGTAAATGTTAATTCCACCTAAGCTTGTTGGTACAGTACCAGCTGAGTCAGTAAATGCTGTTCCAGCAGGAAGTACATCAACACCGTCAACTTTGATTTCAATTGTTGCCAATGAAATACCGTTAGAGATGTCTACATTTACTTGTACTTCAAACCACTCATCGTGTGGGAAGTTAAAGGTTACATTTCCAAGTGCTGAGTTGTCAATAGAACCTTCACCTGGTGTAGCAAGCTGGTAGTTGAAGAACCAGTTACCAATAACCCACTCTCCAGATCCGATTGGAGTTTGACCTTGGATGTTCATGTAAGCTTCTTTACCAGAAGGAACATACATTTGGAAAGTCAAATACCAAGTTCCGAAGATTTTGTTTCCTAAGTCAAGAACTGGATCTACACCGTCACCACCGACTAACATAGACTGAGTTCCGCTAACAGCATAGGCGTCAGAGGCAGTACCGTATCCGATACCAGTTACCCACTCTAAC
>WTIY01000220.1 GCA_011525065.1 Flavobacteriales bacterium | reverse complement strand
ATCGTAATGTGCATCGTACTTGGTAAGGGCGTCCTTAGTGGGGGCAACCACATGAAGATCCCATCCCAGTACTAAAGCACGCACCACCATCATTTTACCCGCAATAAAAGACAAGGGCAAACACAAAAGTGCCGTTGAATTTGATCCAAGATTAAAAAATTCACCGGTGGTTCTGGCACTGAGTTTCATTTTTTCTTTATTCAAAGAAATGGGCTTTGGCCTTCCCGTCGTGCCAGAGGTATGCGCTGTCAGCTCATTTGATTCATCGAGCCATTGATTGAGAAATTCAGCCAAATCCTGCTCATGAGCATCCCCCTGTTCGATCAACTCCGATAAAAAAACCTCTAATTCCTGAGGATGGTTAAAGGATAAACCGTTTAATTTAAAACTAGGGTGCCATTTTGGACGCTGCACAACACTCATCTTATTGGGTTAAAGATTTCCCGTTGACTTGGTCTGACTGTTTTGACTCATGAATTGAAAGAACAGGCCCGATAAGTTTTCTTGACCAATCGCTCCAACCATACTGACGTGCCATAAGCCATAAAAATAATGGGTAAATGACAAAAACGGGTAACATCGTATCGAGTCCTGCACTGGGATCCGAAACATCTTTAAAAATTGAATGCGTTTGAAAAGCGGTCCAATCTGCTGTAACCAATAACGCACCAACCAGGTTATTTCCCGCATGAAAACCTAAAGCCAGTTCTAAGCCTTCATCCATAAGGGTGATGACGCCTAAAAATAATCCTGTGCCGATGTAGTAAAGCATGATGATTCCACCCATTTTCTCCACCTCTGGATTAAATGCATGCATGCCACCAAACACAATCGAGGTTAATACGAGTGGAACCCATCGATTTCGAGTCATCAAACCCAGCCCCTGAAAAATGTAAGCCCGAAAAAAGTATTCCTCAAATGAAGTTTGCAATGGAATCATCAAAACAGCAATAATCAAGAGTCCTAAAAATGGCCCTAAATTGAATTGTACCTCAAATGACTCTGGATTCATAACATACTCCACTAAAGTCATGACTACGGTAGTTCCTGCAATCAATAAAAATCCGAACCAAAAACGTCTGTAGTCTATCTTTGCACGCGATGTGGTCAATGACCTAAACGATTGCTCATGAACACGATTAACCCAAAGCAACAAACCTCCTAATCCGATTGCAAAGGCCAGCAATATTAAAAACAGGGTCATATTCGGCGACAAAACCTGCATGATCGCGTTGGGGTCTTGGCTGAGGGCCTCGAGATCGCCCTCTTGTTGCATCACTTTTCCAAAAACAGCAACGGCCAAAGGTATGGATCCCAATTGCCAGATAATAAAAACAAACACCATCCCGACCCAGTATCGCCAAGAATCATGCTTAAATTGTTGGGCTTGCTCGATGAACATAATTATAAATTTAAGAAATTAAAGGACCATTGCTGACCTAAGTCATAGTAGAGCTTGGCCTGTTCCACCACCAATGGTGATGGTATGTTATTCAGATATAAACTTCCTGTACCCAATCCTTGAGGCATAGAGCGACTTTCACTTGCCGTGAATTGGGCGATGGCATTGAGCCCGATGTTGCTTTCTAAGGCAGAGGTAACCCACCAACCAATATCCCGGTTTTCAGCCCATTCAATCCACTGTTTAGCTCTGTCAAAACCACCAATTAAGCTGGGCTTTAAAATGAGGTAATCCGGCTTTATTTCATCGATCATTCTACATTTTTCCTCATCGCTATACAAACCAATTAACTCCTCATCTAAAGCAATGTCCAGGGGGGATTGTGCCACCAGTTCCGCCATTGAGGACCACTGGCCTGGCATGATGGGCTGTTCAATAGAATGCAATTTTAATTCACTGAGCCTTTTTAATTTTTCTAAGGCTGTTTTCTGGTCAAAAGCGCCATTGGCGTCCACTCTTATCTCCAGATCATCCGGATTGTATTGTCCTCTCAATTGCCGAATCAATTGATACTCTTGATCGAAATCATGAGCTCCAATCTTAAATTTAAGGCAACGAAAGCCATCACTAAGCCGCGCTTTAATCTGAGCATTCATGAAGCTAAAATCCCCCATCCAAATCAATCCATTGATGTCTATTCCTTCTCTTCCTGAGGTGAAATCAGAGGAATAAAGCATCATAGAATCATCTGAATCGAAGGATGCAAAAGCAGTCATTAAACCCATTCGAATAGACGGATAAGGGTCTAAATCGTTCAACAAAGTCTCTAAACCCAAATGGATGTTTTGACATAGGTGTGACAGCCTGTCTTCATAGTCCTCCTTGGGATCAGGACTCAAGCCCCAAAGCACCCCACATTCTCCAATACCCCATCGATTTTCCTCTCGAATCACAATAAAGAAACTCTGTTTTTGACGCAAGATGCCCCTGGAGGTGCCACTCGGTCTTTTAAAATTTAACGTATAGGAGAAATATTCCGCAGTCATGGATCAAAAGGTTAATGCCATGATGAGTGCATACAAGAAAGTGCTCAGGGCCACTTTTTTTAGCTCTCCATCAAATTCATCTAAGGCCGAAATTTGACGAACGCGATTCAGATGCAGCATTAAGGGAATAAAAGCTAAAATAAACAACCAATCTAAACCAAAAGCGGCTTCAACTACCCCATAGGCTACGGCGCAAAAAACACCCACTAAAATTAAGATAAAATGATAGCGCTTGGCCCGCTCAAAACCCAATTTAACGGCCAAGGTTCGCTTACCAGAGATAAGGTCTTGGTCAGCATCACGCATGTTGTTAAGATTCAATACGGCGACACTGAATACCCCTATGGTCGTAGCAGGAAGGAGCAAAACAAAATTCAGTGACTTCAGAAACAAGGTCGCGCTGCCAAGAACAGCCAGCAATCCAAAAAATAAAAACACAAACACATCACCCCAGCCCGAGTATCCATAGGCCCTGCCTCCGACTGTGTAGCGTACTGCGGCCCAGATGGCCAACAAGCTTAGATTGAAAAATAAAAAAGCGAGGAAAAAATTAGTCTGACCAAAGGCCAGAAATACCACGATACTGGCTGATAAAAAACTCAATACAGCCGTAATCCAAACGGCGCGCTTCATCTGTTTTGCACTGATAAGTCCAGAGGCCACCATTCGCGCCTCTCCCACGCGCTGTTGGTCGGTACCTCTTACACCATCTCCATAGTCATTGGCAAAATTGGATAAAACCTGAAATCCTACAGTGGTCAGTATGGCCCACCAAAAAAGCGGAAACGTCCACCACTGCTCAGCAGAAAGTGCACTGCCTAGGAGCACACCTGAAATCGAAAGGGGTAAAGTACGCAGACGCGCTGCCGTGATCCAATGCCTTAATGTCTTCAATACCTATGTTTTAACGGATCCTTCAATGAATCCAGCCAACAACACAAAAATACAGGAAATAATACCGCTTTCCTAAGGTTTTTGAACCAACAAAATCAATAAAATCGCCTATCTTCGTTCTGAATTAATTGGCTCATTTTACGCATAAAAACCAACACCGATGAAACGCTATCCCGATTTAGGACTATTGTTACTCAGAATCACGTTCTCTTTGCTCATGATGACTCATGGTTTCCCTAAACTCATGCGATTCGTGGAAGGCGATTTTGCCTTAGTTGGTGATCCAATTGGATTGGGCGCTGTGTTTTCCTCTATTTTAGTTTTGGCTGGAGAAGTCGTGTCTCCGGTCTTGGTCCTGATTGGTCTTCAGGCACGCGCTGCCTCTGTTATTACGGCCATAACCATGACAGTAGCAGCCTTTGTCGTCCATGGACATGACCCCATTGCTAAAAAAGAACTGGCCTTACTCTATTTAGTGGGCTTCGCCATTATCGGATTAATGGGGCCAGGAGCATTTTCAATCGACAAAAAATAATCAATCAAAAATCGTCAGGAGTAATTCTTGCAGCAAGTCTTTCTGAGCTAAAGGGACGGTTCCTAGGCCCTTACTCTTCATGTCGATTCGCCTGATGCCTGAAATAATTACCGACACGCGTTTCATAGGAAATAGTCTGGCGGCATTTTGGTATTCCTTGATAAAATAAGGATTTACCCCTAAGGTTTTTGGGGCCTTTGACTTATCGCTCAAAGAGTGATACAACAAAAGCTTAGCAAAAAAACTATAGAGCAATGCGATGGTGACGATCACCGGATGATTTTTGGTGTTTTCTGCGAAATATTGAGCGATGGCATAAGCCCTAGCCCGGTCTCCACGAGCAATCGCCGATTGAAGTTCGAAATTATTGTAATCCTTGCTAATGCCGACATGCTCTTCAATCAGGGCCGCATCAATTTTCTGGCTTTTGGGAACTACAGAAGCCAACTTTTCGAGTTCCTTATTGATCTTGCTTAAATCGTTGCCTAAAAAATCGGCCAGCATCTGAGCTGCTTTTGCCTCTACAGATCTTCCGCGATTCAGCATTACTTTATTGATCCAATCTGGAATTTGATTGTCGTAAAGCTTATTGCTCTGTAATACGACTCCATTGGCCTTAATGGCTTTAAGCAATTTTTTACGGGCATCGAGTTTTTTGTACTTATAACACAGGACCAAAACGGTCGTGGCCAAGGGTTGACTGGCGTAATCATACAAATGCTCTATGGTTCTCGATAAATCTTGAGCTTCTTTGACGATAATGACCTGCCGCTCAGCCATCATAGGATATCTTTTGGCGTGTTCTACGATTTCCTCAACTTTCGTATCTCTGCCGTACAAGACAATTTGATTAAAGCCGCGCTCAGACTCATCAAGGACGTTTTGTTCAATGTATTGACTCAGCAGGTCAATGTAATATGGCTCTTCTCCCATGAATGCATAAATCGGTGCAATATCTCCCGATTTAATTGATTTGATGATGGAATTGACCTGTTCTAGACTCATGTTTATATTGTCTGCATTTAAAGCATCTAAAGATTCCTGAGCCCAGTATTTCGCATTTGTGATGTTTTATTTATAGGCGACAAAGCCTTATTTTGCATCATGATTTCATTGAATTTTCCCGAGTACAGCTTTCGTTTCAAAAATAGCGAAAACAAACGGTTGATTTTTGATCCTCTGCGAAAAATATTCGTGGTATTAACCCCTGAAGAGTGGGTGCGTCAACATCTAATTCAATGGCTCATTGATCATCACAAACAATCCATATTACACATGCGATCAGAGCAAAAAGTGGACGTGAATGGTCTCGCTAGACGATGTGATTTATTGGTTTATTGGCCGGATGGACGGCTCAAACTCGTGGTTGAATGCAAGCGACCAGAGGTTACCATCAATCAAGAGACCTTCGATCAAATTGCTCAATACAACAGTGTCTTAAATGCTGATTTTTTAATGGTAACTAACGGACTCAAGCATTTTTATTGCCGCATTTCCCCCGATGGGACTGGATATCAATTTCTCAGAGCATTGGACTTGAGCCACAAAAGGGCTTGATTAAGCCCCTTTGCTTCTCATTCAACTTGTTTTGGATTAAAAAGCGAGGACTCAATGATCTTGAGGTTTCTCGCTCAGCTTTGGCAAGAAAAAACTTAAACTAAAAAGGCGATACCTGAGGTACCGCCTTTCTACTGTTTGGATGGTCTAACTTATTTAACCTCCTCGAAGTCCACATCTTCCACATCATCGGTCGATGCTTGACCTTGAGCTTCAGGACCCGCCGATGCACCTGCATCTTGACCTTGAGCTTCGGCTTGAGCCTTGTACAATTCCTCTGAAGCCGTTTTCCAAGCTTCATTGATCTTGTCTAGGGCTGGCTGAATTGTGGCCAAATCTTTGGATTCGTAGGCTTTTTTAAGTTCTTCCAACGCCGCCTGAATGGGCTGCTTCTTGTCATCACTTAGCTTATCACCGAACTCCGAAAGTTGTTTTTCCGTCTGAAAAATCATGGCGTCAGCCTCATTGATTTTATCTGCTGACTCTTTGGCTTGCTTGTCCGCTTCGGCATTGGCTTCCGCATCGGCCTTCATCTTTTGGATTTCCTCTTCAGTCAAACCAGATGACGCCTCAATACGAATGTCTTGTGACTTACCTGTCGCTTTATCCGTAGCACTAACTTTAATGATTCCGTCGGCATCGATGTCAAAAGTCACCTCAATTTGAGGCGTTCCACGTGGTGCTGGTGGGATGCCATCGAGATGAAAACGACCAATGGTTTTATTGTCTCCCGCCATAGGCCGTTCCCCTTGAAGAACGTGAATCTCAACACTTGGCTGGTTGTCTGCAGCCGTTGAGAAGACCTGACTCTTTTTAGTCGGGATGGTGGTATTGGCTTCAATGAGTTTAGTCATGACACTTCCCATGGTTTCAATTCCCAACGATAAAGGAGTTACATCGAGAAGAAGTACGTCTTTAACATCGCCCGTCAAAACGCCCCCTTGGATGGCCGCACCGATGGCAACCACCTCATCAGGATTAACGCCTTTATTGGGCCCCTTACCGAAGAATTTCTCTACGGCCTCTTGAACGGCTGGAATTCTGGTCGATCCACCAACCAAAATAATCTCATCGATATCGCTTTTGCTCAAGCCTGCAGATTTCATGGCTTTTTCACAAGGCGCAATCGTCCTTTTGACCAAGTCGTCAATCAATTGTTCGAATTTGGCTCGACTCAATGATTTTACTAAGTGTTTAGGTCCGCTAGCCGTCGCTGTGACATAAGGCAAATTAATTTCGGTTTGGGTGGACGAGGACAACTCAATTTTAGCCTTTTCAGCTGCTTCCTTAAGCCGCTGCAAGGCCATCGGGTCCTGACGCAGGTCCATTTGCTCTTCTTTTTCAAATTCGTCAGCCAACCAATTGATAATTTTTTGGTCCACATCATCTCCCCCTAGGTGTGTATCTCCATCAGTGGCTAATACCTCAAATACGCCATCACCAAGTTCGAGGATCGAAACATCATGGGTTCCTCCTCCAAAGTCAAAAACCACGATTTTCTGATCTGTACTTTTTTTATCAAGTCCGTAAGCCAAGGCAGCTGCCGTTGGTTCGTTAATGATGCGTTCTACTTTTAGACCGGCAATTTCACCAGCCTCTTTTGTGGCCTGACGCTGACTGTCGTTAAAATAGGCTGGTACAGTAATCACCGCACGACTTACCTCTGCGCCGATATAATCTTCAGCCGTTTTCTTCATTTTCTGTAGTATCATGGCGCTGAGTTCCTGCGGTGTATACAGGCGACCGTCAATATCAACACGTGGTGTGTCGTTGTCTCCTTTAGTCACTTTATAAGCCGCTCTTTTGGCTTCTTGATCGGACTCAGAGTATTTATTACCCATGAAACGCTTTATCGAAGAAATAGTTTTTGTTGGGTTGGTCACCGCCTGACGTTTCGCCGGGTCACCCACTTTGATTTCTCCACCCTCAACAAACGCAATGACTGAGGGAGTTGTTCTTTTGCCCTCTGCATTTGGGATTACAGTAGGCTCGCTACCCTCCATCACAGAGACGCATGAATTGGTAGTTCCTAAGTCTATTCC
>WTIY01000224.1:2894-7487 GCA_011525065.1 Flavobacteriales bacterium | reverse complement strand
CCTTTTAGCTCACCCAATATGGCAAATCTATGAGATGGATTCTACCCCTTTTTAGCCTCTTCTTTTTGGCTTGTCAACACCCCAATGCCCAAAGCGAATTAGCCTTAAAAATTCCGAATGAACGGCAGTACACCATCGAGCTAATCTTTGACCAAGTTCAAAATCCTTGGGGCATGGATTGGTTGCCCGATGGCAGCATGCTCGTGACTGAAAAGAGTGGTATACTCTATAGAGTAAAGGATGGCAAAGCCGATGAAATTTCTGGGCTTCCAGAGGTGTTCAATTGGGGACAAGGTGGACTCTTGGACGTGGCTGTTCATCCCAATTTTTCAGAAAATAACTGGGTATTTTTAACCCTGAGCAGTCCGGCGGGAGAAGGCCAAGGAGGCAACACAGCTTTGATTAGGGGTGAATTGAACGAAAATCGGCTGGAATCCGTTGAAGTGTTGTACAAAGCCAGTCCGAATGTCCCTGAAGGACAACATTTTGGATCTCGGATTGCCTTTGACGGAAAAGGTCACGTGTTGTTTAGCATCGGCGACCGTTTTCATCGTGACGAATTCCCTCAAGACCTCGAAGTGGATGGTGGAAAAATATATCGACTCAATGAAGACGGGAGTATTCCAAAAGACAATCCTTTTTACAACAGTATTAACGCCAAAAAGGCCATCTATTCTTATGGGCATCGAAACCCACAAGGCTTGACCATTCATCCTGAAACAGGATTGATCTGGGCCCACGAACACGGACCTCGAGGAGGAGACGAACTGAACATCATTGAGCCGGGACTGAATTATGGTTGGCCAATCATCACCTACGGGATTAACTATAACGGAACCATCATTACAGAACAAACTCAGCGTGAGGGGATGGAGCAGCCAAAATACTATTGGGTCCCCTCGATTGCTCCCTGTGGCATGGCCTTTGTCACCGGTAATCGCTATCCAGGGTGGCGAAATCAGCTCCTGGTCGGTTCTCTAAAATTTGCTTATATCGAAATGTTGGAATTCGAAGGAAATAAAGTCATTGGTCGACAAAAAATAGCTGAAAATATCGGCAGGGTGCGCAATGTAAAAATGGGGCCAGACGACATGATTTATGTCGGAATTGAGGGCGAAGGCGTGGTTCGATTAACCCCACGATAAAAAATCATTACCCCTTTCAAAGAAGCACTGCTCGGGTTAGAAATTATTATCTTTGTAAAAACGCATGGGTATGACCATTATCGGTGTCGCTGGGGGTACGGCCAGTGGAAAAACAACCTTAGTCAATGAAGTCTTAAACGGATTCGATACAGAATCTGTCGGGCTCATCGCTCAGGATGCCTATTATAAGGACAACAGCCATCTGAGCTTTGATCAACGATGCGACCTGAATTACGACCATCCAAAAGCCATCGATTTCGATCTGATGATTCATCAAATTAAGGATTTAAAACAAGGTCGATCGATTGACCGTCCGTGCTATGATTTTAAAACACACAACAGAACACATCAGACCATAGAGGTTGGTCCAAAAAAAATTTTGATTATCGAAGGCATCCTTGTATTACATGATCCTAAACTCAGAGCCTTAATGGATCTCAAGGTTTATGTTGATGCTCCGGAAGACATCCGTTTGAAGCGACGCATGCAGAGAGATATTGCCCAGCGTGGTCGCGACGCAGCTGAGGTCACAGCACGATTCAATGAGACCTTAAAACCCATGCACGATGCGTTCATCGAGCCCTCAAAAGCTGAAGCTGATTTGGTCATTCCTTCCCATCGAGAAAATCGTAAAGGGGTCCAAGTGCTTCAGAATTATATTCAATCTCATTTAACCCCCAAGTCGTGACCCAAAAAACATCAAAAAAAACTTGGCTTCGGCTATTGAGTAATCGCTATATTCTATTGAGTGTAGCTTTTGTAGTTTGGATGGTCTTTTTTGACACCAATTCGTGGATGATACACCGAGAACTCAACCAAGAAATAGAGGTCCTAGAGCAGCGCAAGCAACAGTTTCAGAAGGACATTCAAGCCGATGCTGATTTTGTCGACACCATGAAAGATACATTTGAAATGGAACGTTACGCCAGAAGTCACTATTACTTGAAGAAAGACAATGAGACCATTTTTTTGATTGAAGAAACCGACAGCAGCCAAACCAATCAGTAAAACCAAAAACTTTGGATTTTTCAGACTTCACCCCTTTAGACCAAAAACAGTGGAAGCAAAAGATTCAAATGGATCTCAATGGTTTGGATTATAACAGCTCCCTTATTTGGGAGAGCCCTGAAGGGATTGCCGTTCAGCCTTTTTACAACAAAAACACGACCGAAAAGACCCTTGACCTTGAGGGTTTACCTGAGGTATGGCATCACTGCGCATTAATATATATGGGCGATCTTAAAATCGTCAATCCACTGATAGAGAATCGAATAAAAAAGGGTATTGAGAGTTTTTATTTGGTCTGTGATGAATTATTCGACCCTGAAGAATTTTGTCCGAACACCTCGTTGCAGGGCATTCACTTAATGTTTGAAACTAATTTTCTCAATGGCAGTTGGCTTGAACAATGCCAACAAAAATTATGTGCCCGAGGCGCTCGTGTTTACCTGAATCAGGATCCACTTTATTTATTGGCAAAAAATGGTAACTGGCCTGCGTCGTCAGATAAAGTGTTTAAGTCCATATACAGGCTGATTAGCCAGTCCAAGACGGCAAATGTTTTAGGAATTAATGCACGTCTTTACTGTGAGTCAGGGGCCAATATGGTCCAACAACTGGCCTATACCATTGCGCAAGCCAATGAGGCCTTGGAGCAGCTCAGAAACCATGGTAAATTGCCTGATCAAATGGCCTTAACTTACACCCTGGGGCTAGGACCAAATTACTTTTTTGAAATGGCCAAATTAAGGGCATTGCGCGCCCTTAATCAGGGGCTTGCTGACCTTCACGGCATAAAACTGAAGTGTCAGATCATTGACATGCCTGCTAAGCGATTCATGACCGTTTATGATTTCAACAACAATTTACTGAGATCGACCTCATCCATGATGTCAGGTGTTCTGGGCGGGGCTGATTTTTTGTGTAATTTGCCCTATGACGAACATTATAAGAAAGGGCATGAATTTTCTCAAGGCCTGGCTCAAAATCAACTCTTCATCCTTGAATTTGAATCCCTTAAACAAATTGATGCTTCGGTCTGCGATGGAGCGTATTATGTCGAAAGCATCAGTCATAGCATGGCCGAAAAGGCTTTGGCCCTATTCAAAGAGATTGAGGGCACAGGTGGTTGGTTAAAGGCCATAAAAAAGGGGACGATTCAAAGAAAAATCAAAGAAAGTCACCAAAAGGCAGAGCAAGCCTTGAACGATAAAAAAAGGATCGTGGTGGGGGTCAATCAATTTCAGGATGACAAACAAGTCATGTCGAAGCACATAGAATTGTATCCATTTCAGAAAATGAAACCGCGAAAAACACTTGTGGCCCCTATTGTGGAACGCAGATTAACTCAAAATATAGAATCCCAAAGACTCAACGATGAAAAAACGCATTAAACAAAGCCTTTTAGGCCTATTAATTGGTTTAACGGCCTGTAACAGTGGCCCCGAATACCGCTACCAAGACCTGCCGCAAGTAGTAACTTGCAATGAAATGCCCCAGGACTTTATGCATGAACTCATGTACAGTTTCAGGGAGGATATCGGGATTTACTACAATCAATACAGCGATTACATCGAGGGAACTACAGGGTATTATTTCGAAGCCTTTGGCAACTATGTTTATTTTGGGTTTGCCGGAACTGCTCGATTTGATGATATTGCCTCAGAGCACAGTCGAGAATTGTTAAAGGAACTGCGAACCTATAAAGATTTTTGGGTGGTTAAAAACGATCAACAACGATTGAATTACGCTCATCCCTATTTGATGTGCTTGATTGATGGCGTTAAAAATGACAACTTAAGGGTTTCCCTTCAAAATTTAAGAAAGGCCAATTCTCTGAGTCCAGAGCTCATCGCTGAAACCATGCGCATTAATTTTCAAGAAATTTTGGGTGATCCCAATTTAGCCATGTACTTGGCTTTGGACGGGTTTTACCAACCCTTAATCAACCGAAGCGCTAAACGATGAATCAACGCAGGGACGTACAAAACATTCGCCTAAGGCAAGGACCAAAATGGACCGAACACCCTAAGGCTCATTCGGCAGGAACCTTGGCCGATTACGGTGCGGGTATTCCTCCGTTTTTAAGAGGTCCCTACGCGACCATGTACGTTCAAAGACCTTGGACCATTCGACAATACGCTGGTTTTTCGACAGCGGAAAAAAGCAATGCCTTTTACCGTAAAAATTTGGCTGCTGGCCAAAAAGGTTTGTCCGTGGCCTTTGATTTACCCACGCATCGTGGTTATGACAGTGATCACCCAAGGGTTACAGGAGATGTGGGCATGGCAGGAGTCGCCATCGATACGGTAGAAGACATGAAGATACTCTTTGACCAAATTCCATTAGACCAAATGAGTGTCTCGATGACGATGAATGGTGCTGTATTGCCCATTATGGCCTTTTTTATCGTCGCAGCAAAAGAACAAGGCGTGCCCCCAGAAAAATT
>WTIY01000224.1:0-2884 GCA_011525065.1 Flavobacteriales bacterium | reverse complement strand
AGGCACCATACAAAATGACATTCTTAAAGAATTTATGGTGCGTAATACCTACATCTACCCCCCAGCAGCCTCCATGCGCATCATTCGAGATATTTTTCAGTTTACCAGTCAAAACATGCCCAAATTTAATTCGATTTCCATATCGGGTTATCACATGCAAGAGGCTGGAGCCACTGCTGAGTTAGAGCTGGCCTACACCTTGGCAAACGGTATGGCCTACATTCGTCAAGGGTTGAAGGCTGGGTTAAACATTGACGATTTTGCTCCGCGACTGTCATTTTTCTGGGGCATTGGCATGAACCACTTTGAGGAAATTGCAAAAATGCGCGCGGCCCGTGTCCTGTGGGCAAAAATCGTAAAGGACTTTGGCGCTAAAAACCCTAAGTCCATGGCCCTGCGGACGCATTGTCAAACCAGTGGATGGAGTTTGACCGCACAAGATCCTTTTAACAACGTGACTCGAACCGCTGTAGAGGCCTTGGCGGCAGTAAGTGGTGGGACTCAATCTCTGCATACAAATGCCTTAGATGAGGCCTTGGCCCTGCCGACAGATTTTTCGGCTCGCATTGCAAGAAACACCCAGCTTTTTTTACAACACGAATCACAGATTACGCGCACTGTTGATCCTTGGGGTGGTAGTTATACCGTTGAACAAAAGACCCGCGAACTCACTGAGAGTGCCTGGAAATTGATCCAAGAAATAGAGTCACTTGGCGGTATGGACCAGGCCATCGAGACAGGATTGCCTAAACGGCGTATTGAAGAAGCCGCAGCGCAAAAACAAGCCAAAATTGACCGTGGGACTGAGGTCATAATCGGGGTGAACAAACACCAACGCGCCAACGAGGATCCCTTACACATTTTGAAAGTCGATCAAGCCAAAGTTTTCACTACTCAAGTCGAAAAACTAAACTCTGCTAAAAAATCGCGCAATGAGTCTCAAGTCAAACAGGCCTTATCCAATTTAACTCGAGCTGCTGAGAGAGATGACGAAAATTTATTAGCTTTAGCCATAGTAGCCGCCGAAAAACGAGCAACCCTCGGAGAAATCTCTGAGGCCTTAGTTGCGGTTTACGGCAGGTATAAAGCTGAAATTCAAACATTTAGCGGTGTGTATAAAAAAGAAATAAGCGATGACCCATATTTTGAGAAGGCTCAAGAACTCGTAAAGAAGTTTGCTGCTCATGAAGGCCGCCAACCCAGGATAATGATCGCAAAAATGGGACAAGACGGACACGATCGAGGAGCAAAGGTGGTCGCAACAGGATATGCTGATTTGGGATTTGATGTGGATGTTGGTCCGCTGTTTCAAACCCCAGAGGAGACCGCCAAACAAGCCATTGAAAATGATGTACACATATTGGGTGTATCCTCACTGGCCGCAGGTCATATGCGCCTTGTTCCCAGAGTTATTGAAGCCTTGCGTGAATCAGGACGCTCAGACATTATGGTCATCGTGGGTGGCGTCATTCCAGAGGATGATTATAAAGCGCTCTATGACGCGGGAGTTGTCGCGATTTATGGCCCTGGGACTAAGCTCAGCCAAGCAGCAATTGAACTTTTAGAAATATTGATGGGCTAAATGCCCGATCACACGGATTAACGCATTGGTTTTCCTTGCCCGATAAAACAAATTAGAATTAACACCAAAACACGATGAATTACACTCAAAAAATGCTCCAAAAGGACGCCTTAAAAAACAAAACTGTTGTTGTAACGGGAGGGGGAAGTGGCCTAGGAAAAGCCATGTCTCAATATTTTTTGGAATTGGGGGCCAAAGTGGTAATCACCTCACGCAATGAAGACAAAATTCAAAAAGCAGCCCAGGAGTTGACGCAGCTCACCTCAGGCGAAGTTTTAGCCGTACCCTGTGATGTTAGGCATTACGACCAAGTCGAAGCCGTAGTGCAAAGCGCCAATAAACATTTTGGGTCCGTCGATGTTTTGGTTAATAACGCTGCGGGTAACTTCATCTCGCCTACCGAGCGGCTCTCGGCCAATGCTTTTGACACCATCATCGATATCGTTCTCAAGGGGACTAAAAATTGCACTTTGGCATTTGGTAAGCACTGGATCGCTGAGAAACAAACCGAAAAAGTCGTGTTAAATATTGTTACCACCTACGCCTGGACAGGCTCAGCTTATGTCGTGCCAAGCGCTACGGCAAAAGCCGGAGTTTTAGCCATGACTCGATCACTGGCCGTAGAATGGGCCAAATACGGCATGCGCTTTAACGCCATTGCCCCTGGACCCTTTCCGACAAAAGGAGCCTGGGACCGACTGTTGCCCGGGAATTTGAAGGAACAATTCGACCTGGCCAAAAAGGTCCCTCTAAAACGTGTGGGTGCCCACCAAGAATTAGCGAATCTGGCGGCCTACTTGGTCTCTGATTTTTCGGCTTACATCAATGGAGAGGTCATTACCATCGATGGTGGTGAGTGGCTTAAGGGTGCTGGGCAATTCAATCTACTGGAGGACATACCTGAAGAATTATGGGATATGTTAGAAGCCATGATTCGGGCGAAAAAAGACCGCTAAACGAGCAAATCAATTCAGCTTCAGTCCCTTAAATGTGGGCGTTTTTGTTGACTTGTTGTTAACAAATATGATTTCGATTGCGGTTATTTAATCGTACTTTTAAGATTGAATAAGTGTGCTTAATCTATGGGTAAAATCATTGCCGTAGCGAATCAAAAAGGTGGCGTTGGAAAAACCACAACTTCAGTTAATTTAGCCGCGTCCTTGGGTGTTTTGGAAAAAAAAGTCCTGTTGATCGATGCCGACCCCCAGGCCAATGCGACTTCCGGACTCGGTGTAGCGGTCAATCCTTCGACTCTGGGAACTTATCAACTCCTAGAACACACAGCCTCGGCCAGTGATTGTA
>WTIY01000127.1 GCA_011525065.1 Flavobacteriales bacterium | reverse complement strand
TACTTTTGTAGGTTAGAGGGACCCTTCGATTTTCGCTCGGCAACCCTAAGTAACAATTAAGGGGGGCAATTAACTGTCCCCCAGTATCACTAACTGTGTGACGCTAAGTGTCACAAATCTGCCAGCAATTCGTTCATCTCAGCGGCATCAATCGCAGGGTCATTCCAACGCACGCCGTCGCCTGTCTCACCGATAAAGCGACCTACCACGCCGTCAGTCATGCACCGCACGAACTTATCCCATGGGGTCTCGGTAACATCGCAGAACTCCACACATGCCTTGGCAGTGTTGTAGAGGAATTCATCATTGCCAACCCAGAGGGCAGCATTCCAGGTTTCGTAGTTGGCGAATCCGTTCATGATGTGTGTTTGTTTGGTATGTGTGAATTGTAGAGCCCAGGGCGCTCAGTCGCGATCGCTGATATGCCAGTTGCCCCATTGTCCTTCGGGTGCAGGGATGCGACCCTCACGGATTGCCTTTGAACGCATGGCGTCACGTTGCACCTGCTCAAGGTAGGATGCCATGACCTGCTGGCAGATGGGGTCGTTTGCTGCGGTGTCGTTCACGTAGAAGCAACCGTTATGGACTGATTTCATGCTGTGCTGTGTGTTGTGTATAGTATACCAGATCAAGCGGCGCTGATCGTCTCGCCCATGGTGACGGTGACCCATGCCATGGGGGCACCTTGCTGGGGGCACTTCCAGATGACGGCATCCTCGCCCAGGGCAGCGGCGAGACGATAGGCGTGATCCATGTCAGTCGCCCAGTCGCAACCCCACTCATCGAAGGTGCCGAATGCTTTGGGTTGAACTGCGATGTCGTAGGTCATGGTCGTTTGCTTTGTTGAACCTATTATAGGCACAGGGTCGGACGGATTGCCGCGGCCACTGTGCCACTTAGGCAACTGGTTTAGATGAGGCGCTGGGGACGCACGACCTCAGGCATAGTGTCATCAACTCTCACCGTGTGAATGTGAAAGTCAGGATGCAGACGCTGGCATGTATCAATTGCCTGTTGTTTAGTGGCGCTAATGTATGCCAACTCATCACGCATTACCCAACCATTAGGGCGTTCAAATCGTCCAGAGATGATGAACTTAGTCTCTTCAATCATAGGGGAAAAATGATGATGTAGTGGATGCAGTTGTGTAGGGGATCTCTTCTTCCCCACCAAACATTTGATAGTAAAGTTCACTGAAGATAGCGAAATCATCTGGTGTTTCGCTATTCCAGACTTTGAGGATTTCAGTGTAAGTGTTCATTCACCGAAGAAAGCAAAGTGTGCATCAACCACGAAATCAATGACCTCATCGGTTGCATTAACGTTGAAACGATCGCAGAACCAATCGACTGCCATATCAGCAGATGCCATGGTATCGAACATGAAATCCTGCAGGTCCTGCAGGGTCTGGGGATTGGAGAGGAGTGTTTTGTTCATGCACCTATTATAAGCACAGGGTCTGGCAGATCGCTGGTGTCAGTGTGCCACCTTGCCAACTGGTTCGGGCGGCTGACCTGGGTATCAAATAGGGGTTACAATTGCGTGGTGTAGTCTACTTCAATTTCACTATAGAAGATGTCATCGAAGGCGTTGCAATTGTCTTCCTCTTGATCATACATTTCTTGATACATTTCCTCAGTTGACATGTTAGATACCAGGGTAAAAGTTCGTCGTTTGTTGATGCCGAAGGGTAAGGTTGCATGACCTTATATATCACTCAGCATCTGGAATCAGATCGACCAAAGTATCTTCATCATAGAGATTTACGATCTCTTCAGTGACTTCATCCCATGTCAACTTTTCGTAATCATCCATTAAAAAATCATGTGCCAATTGTGCCAAGGTGTCTACATCCATCCCATCGATAATGTGGTTGACATAATTCTCTTTGAGATGGAAAAGATCGAACTCGGTTGGTGCAGGTTGGGTCATGATGATTGTGTGGTGATAGTGTTAAAAAAGAGGGGGGAGAATCCCCTCAGGCGAACACATAACCAGACTCGAAATCATCGGTCTGATA
>WTIY01000026.1 GCA_011525065.1 Flavobacteriales bacterium | reverse complement strand
ACCAAGTACGATGCACATTATGATTTAGTGGCTTTAGTGCCCCATCAATTGGCCCATTGCTATCGCGCTTTGGACAAAGTAGGAACCCTTTTGGTTGGGGGAGGGGTATTGCCCCAATCCCTTGAAGAAAAGCTTCAATTCTCATCGACAAAAGCCTTTGCGACCTACGGCATGACCGAGACTTTGACCCATGTGGCCGCTAGACGATTAAATGGGGATCAAAGGGATCGGATGTATCGCGCGATGCCACAGGTGAGTTTTGGCTTGGACCGGCGCAACTGCTTGATCATTCACGCTCCGAACCTTTTGGATAAACCTCTTGTTACCAACGATATCGTTCGATTAATTGACGCTCAATCCTTCGAATTCTTAGGTCGTTATGACGATCTGATCAATTCTGGCGGGGTCAAATACGCTCCAGAGGTTTTGGAACAAAAATTAAGGCAATATGTCTCTGGTCCATTTTATATCAGCAGTTTAGCCCATCCCACCCTCGGGGAGCAAATTGTTCTGGTCAAGGATAAAAACGGTCTAAGTGATTTAGCTCTAGAAGAGGGAATTAAGCGGCTTGAGGTCTTTGAGCAGCCAAAATTTATCCTTAATTTAGATGGTCTTCCAATGACAGAAACCGGTAAAATAAAACGCAAGGCGTTACGTGAACGCATTCGACAAAACCACTCGGCATCATGAACCCATCAATTAGGACTAAAATCGCGACAATTTTTCTGACGGGGCTATTTTTTACCAGTTCGTCCATGTACGGTCAAATTTTAAACGAGCGAGAGCGCGCAGCGCGTTATGACGTTCTTCTCAATGAGCGCATTCACCAGTTGTTGCCTGAATTGATGGACCAGCATGAGATGGAGATGTGGATCTTGATTTCCCGCGAGTACAATGAGGACCCAATATTGCGCACCATGTTGCCTGCAACCTGGCTGAACGCCCGCAGACGGACGATTATCCTATTTTATCGAGATCGAGAAAATGATGTTTTTGAGGCTTTAGCTGTAGCCAGATATGGCATTGGGCAGACCATAAAATCCGCTTGGGACAAAGAAAAGCAGCCTGATCAATGGGCGCGCTTGATCGAATTGATTCAAGAGCGTGAACCTCAAAAAATTGCCTTGAATTATTCTGAGCATTACGGTATTGCCGATGGTTTGGTTCTCACCGATTACCAGGAATTCATGAGCCATCTTCCACAGGAATATCAAAAGCGTGTGGTCTCCGCTGAACCCTTGGCTGTATCTTGGGTTGAAACGCGTACGGCCACTGAGATGATGGAGTTTGAGGCTTTGGTTGACTTGACGCATGCCATCATTGCTGAGGCTTTTTCAACAAAAGTCATTACTCCGGGGGTCACCACCAGCGAAGAAGTGGTTTGGTGGCTCAGACAAAAGGTTACCGATTTGGGCTTGGAGACTTGGTTTCATCCGACCGTTGACATTCAGCGCTCAGATGAAGCCTTAAAAAGTCATATTGAGGCTTTTTCCAACGGCTATAAGGAACAGGTCATTCAACCAGGAGATTTATTGCACTGTGACTTTGGGGTGAGTTATTTAGGGTTGAATACTGATTGCCAGCAACATGCCTATGTCCCTTATTCAAATGAAAATCAGGTCCCTGAGTTTTTACAGGTGGCCTTCAAAACGGGCAATCGTCTTCAAGATATATTTACTGGAAATTTTGAATTTGGCCGTACGGGCAATGACATTTTGTTGAACGCACTAAAAGAGGGCAGAAAAGAGGGCCTACGCCCGTCAATCTACACCCATCCCTTGGGCAGTTTTGGCCATAGTGCCGGAACGACCTTAGGCATGTGGGACGCTCAAGGAGGGGTTCCTGGGTCTGGGGATTATCCCATGGCTTACAAAACGACTTACGCCATAGAGCTAAATAATACAGTTTTTGTCCCAAAATGGAATAAAGATGTTCGGATCATGCTCGAAGAGGCTGGTTATTTTGATCAGCAGGGCTTCCGTTATGTCAAAGGGCGCCAGGAGGCAATCCGCTTAGTAAAATAGTAC
>WTIY01000222.1 GCA_011525065.1 Flavobacteriales bacterium | reverse complement strand
TCTGATCTAGAACACGAACAATTGGATAGCGCAAGTGGGCCTTTTCATAGTGCACGGAATGCTTGTGCAGCCAATCGAGTTGGGCGTAAGCATTTTGATCAAAATCTGGGTCTTGTGCTTTTTGTTGCTCAAAGGCTGCTTGCAGCACGGGGTCACGCTCCAGGATTTGCTTGGCTAAATCTTCCCAGACATAGGGCGAAAAACCCTCTTTTTGTTGTAAGATGATGTCAAAGAAATTCCAATTAAAAAAAGAATCTACCGCCTGAGGTTCCAAGGTTTCCAGAAGGTAACGCACCCCAGGTTGGTCGGTCGGTACTAAAAAATCGCCAGCCTTCAATACCACGGTCTCGCTACTGCTGGTCACTTGGGTGTTGTAATGCAAATAATGTCCTTCATAGGGGTTTTGCGCACTTTGATAGTCCTTAATGTGGTATATCTCTGCATTGACCTTAAGGTCCTCTGGCAGTTCAATCAGGCTAATGCCATTGGCCTTGAGTCGTTCGATGACTCGGTCAAAGGCACGAGGGATGCCATAATGCTCAGGTATAAGGACAGAATCTTGAGCCAGGTAAGTGTCAAAGTATGGAATGGTTTTGGTGTAAGGCGCCGTTCTGTCATAGCTAAGTCTTTGTTTTCCAGTTATTTCACTTTGTAAGTACTGAGCTGCATAACCCTTAAATTCTATCGGACGACTTTCAGTGCGATCCACTTGCCAGTTTAAGGGGTAGTGATCACCCGAATGATACAAATGCCGATCATGGGCTTTATTGTTCACGATTTGCTCCAGATGATTTTGGCAAAGATCCACCAGGTTTTGCATCAGGGCATAAGTCCCATTGACGCGATCTTGGTAAGGCTTGAGCATGTGGGTTTCCACCATCATGCCTAAGGTTTGAAAAAGGGTGGTGTATCCTGTGGAGTAACGCGGGTGGTCCATGAATTGCGTAAAGCCGGTCTCTGGGCTTCGATTAAAGACATTGACATAGGGCGTTATGGGCCAATTATTTTGGGCCAAAACTTGTTCTAGCTCAGGCGTAAAGACCGATTGCATGAATTGACCAAGCGCTCCATCGAGTTTGTTGTGCTGGGTCATTAAATGCGTGAGCGTATATTGATAATCAGCCCCATTGCTCACGTGGTTGTCGACAAAAACGATGGGGTCAAGCCAGTGAAATAAATGACTGAAAGCCAGCGCATTTTTAGTATCGGCCTTGATAAAATCACGGTTCAAATCGTAGTTTTTGGCGTTGCCCCTAAAACCATAAGACACTGGGCCATTTTGATTGGTGCGCGTGGTCGAATTGCGATTCAGGGCGCCCCCGATATTGTAAACCGGAATCACAGCCACCGCGAAATCTTTTGGGCCGTTTTCTGGGTTTAAGGCCCAGTCACGCAGAAGCATCATGCTTGCGTCGATGCCGTCACTCTCCCCGGGATGAATGCCATTATTGACCAGGACCACCGGGATCTCTGGCCGTTTATTCATTTCAATTCTCGGACTTCCCTTGGGTTGATAAATCACTAAATGTAAGGGTTCACCACTGTCTGTAGTGTCCCCCTGATGCAGGCTTATCTGCTCAAAATGAGTGCTCAGTTTTCGATAATAATCGATCACTTGTGGGTAAGTAGCAGTCTCCTTGCCTTGGGAGGTCTCAAAAATCGTCGTCCAGTTTTGCTTGTGGTTTTGCGGTGCGTCTTGACAGGCGCTCAGCACACCAAGCATCAGACCGACAACGAAATATGAGCCGCGAAGATTCATGACGTGCTTAACCGTTCATCGAGATCAAGAATTCTTCATTGTTACGCGTTTGTTTGATGCGATCATTGATGAATTCCATAGCCTCTACTGGATTCATATCGGCTAAGTATTTTCGCATGACCCACATGCGTTGGATGACTTTTTCATCTAAGAGCATGTCATCTCGACGCGTACTGGATGAGGTAAGATCGATGGCTGGGAAAATTCGTCGATTGGAGATTTTACGATCCAATTGTAATTCCATATTACCCGTACCCTTGAACTCTTCAAAAATAACTTCATCCATTTTTGATCCCGTCTCGGTCAGCGCCGTGGCGATGATACTCAATGAACCTCCGTTTTCTATATTTCGGGCAGCACCAAAGAATCTTTTTGGTTTGTGTAAGGCGTTGGCATCGACTCCACCAGATAGGATTTTTCCACTGGCAGGTTGGACGGTATTGTACGCACGGGCCAAACGTGTGATGGAGTCCAATAGAATGACTACATCGTGGCCGCACTCGACCAGTCGCTTGGCTTTATCGATCACAATATTGGCCACGCGAACGTGTTCTGAGGCCTCTTTGTCAAAGGTTGAAGCCACAACTTCGCCCTTGACGTTGCGCTGCATATCGGTTACCTCCTCTGGACGCTCGTCAATCAATAAAATGATTTGATAAACCTCTGGATGATTGGCCGCAATGGCATTGGCAATGTCCTTGAGCAACATGGTTTTACCTGTCTTGGGTTGCGCCACGATCATGCCTCGTTGGCCTTTTCCAATGGGTGCAAATAAATCGATAATTCGGGTCGAAACGGTGCTTTGTTTGTCCGCTAAATTGAATTTTTCGTCCGGGAATAGCGGTGTGAGGTGTTCAAAAGAAACACGGTCACGTACCACATTAGGGCTAAGCCCGTTAATCTTACTCACTTTAATCAGTGGGAAATACTTTTCGCCTTCTTTTGGCGGGCGCACCTCGCCTAAAACAGTATCTCCAGTTTTTAAACCAAAGAGCCTAATTTGACTCTGAGAGACATAAATGTCGTCTGGAGAGGATAAATAGTGGTAGTCGCTGGATCGCAAAAACCCGTATCCATCTTGCATGATGTCGAGTACACCTTCGCTTTCTATGATGCCGTCAAATTCATACTCTGGCTCTCTGTAGCGATTTCTCGTATCTCGGTTACCGTTGTTTTTGTCGTGACCACCTCTTTGTTTGTTCTGATGTCCTTTGCGCTGTTGTCCACCGTTTTTTTGATATTGATTGTTCGCGGCTGGACCCTTGTCTTGCTCGTTTTTATCGCTGGCATTTGACGCAGAATCGATTTGACTTTTTTGCGAGCTTGATGGCGTATTTTTCTCGCCGTCATTGGCTTTAGGCCCTTGGTCGCTAGACTTGTTTCTATTGTTCTGACCACGATTGTTTCGGGGCTTGCGCTGATTATCACCACGAAGGTTTTGTCGACGATCTTCGCGTTTTTCCCCATCTGATGAAGTCGATTCTTGGGCCTCTTTTTTGGCAGGTTTTTCGACTTTAGTCGCGGTCAGGTTTTTCACTGCGCCAGGGTTGGCGGCTTGGTAATCGAGAATTTGATAAACCAAGTCTAATTTTTTTAAACTACGGTACTTGGGAACACCGAGCTCTTTTGCTAAATCCTGAAGCTCAGGCAGCTTTTTTTCTTTCAATTCAGAAATTTCTAACATGTATTAAATAATTGGTGTAAATGGATCAATGGATTGTGATAAAACTGATCGCAAAAAATTTGTTGAAGAATTACTAACCTTATGATAAAGTGGTTAGCAGTAGTGGGACAATGATACGACATTATTTTGAATTGCGGCAGGATTTTTTTCGAAAAGAAAGTTTATTTTTGTCCCCACAAATGATCCAGAATCAATGATTCAACGCGTTCAAAGCCTTTATTTACTCGGAGCTCTATTAGCCAATGTTGCCTACTACTTTATGGGTCAGACAAATGGGGCATCCGGCCAAAATCAATGGTCCTTGGATTCTGTTGAAGTCACCCTTGAAATGGTACTCATGGTTTTGATCGTTTGGTCAATTTTTAAATTTAAACAGAGATTGCACCAGTTTGTGCTGAATCGTCTGTCAATCATATTAAACTTTGTATTAGTGGGCGTTTTCGCTTATCAGTCGCTAAGCTTACCCGGAGAGGCATCGGCCTCGCAGAAGGGTATTGGGGTTGTTCTTCCCATCATTTCTATCGTTTTTTTAGTGCTGGCCAATAAGGCCATCAAAAGGGATGAGGACCTCGTAAAATCTGTCGATCGATTGCGCTGACACCGGTTAGTATATCTATTAGTGCAAAAGACCCTCAAAATATGCCATTTTGGGGGTTTTTTATCGCTTGTACTCGAGCACCTCTAGGTCTTGAATCTGTCCCTGATTGAGGTTGAATCTCAACATGGTCCTGACTTGGTGAAAGCCGTGCCGCCCAATGGCCCCAGGATTCATGTGCAGATGTCCGTAACTTGGATCACGCATGACCTTTAAAATGTGGGAATGGCCACATATGACCAAATCGGGCCGCTGTTTTTCAATGGCCTTTCTCGTCATGGTGTTATATCGCCCGGGATAGCCAGCGATATGGGTGATATAAACTTTAACGCCATCGCAAATAAAGCACAACTCTTTTGGAAATTCAGCACGAAGATCGGACCCATCAATGTTGCCGTATACGGCTTTAACGGGCCCTGTTTTTTTCAATTGCTCTGTAACCTCTATTTGACCGATGTCCCCAGCATGCCAAACCTGGTCGACTTCGGCAGCTCGCTTCAGGATCACCGGGTCCAAATGACCGTGAGTGTCGCTCAATAAAAGGATTTTGGTCATGGCATAAAGTTAGCCCAATATTTGGCATGGGGTACAAAGGGCAGCGACAATATTTGTAAATTTGTGGTCCAGCGGGAAAACATGAGATACTTTATTGAATTGGCGTATCAGGGAACGGCTTACAGCGGATGGCAGCGCCAACCCAATGCCATGAGCGTCCAACAGAGGGTAGAAGAGGCGCTGAGTACACTGTTAAAAAGTCAAATTAGTATCGTGGGTGCGGGCCGCACTGATGCTGGCGTTCACGCCCGCCAAATGTTTGCACACACACAGATCGATGCGGCCTTTGACCCTAATGGTTTAACGGATCGACTCAATAGTTTTTTGCCTCAAGACATTGCCATTGAGCGCATTTTTCCCGTCCCCGACCAGGCACACGCTCGCTTTGATGCCACGGCGCGTACTTATGAGTATTGGGTGTATTTAGGAAAAAAACCTTTCCTGAACGATCGGGCTTATGCCTTGTTTAAGGCGCCAAATTTTGATTTGATGAATCAAGTGGCTTTGACCATGCTCGAGCATCGGGATTTTGAGTGTTTTTCCAAATCAAAGACCGATGTAGCCACCTATCTGTGCCAAGTTACCCATGCCCAATGGACCCAGCGCGGCGATGTCTGGGTGTTTACCATTAAAGCCGATCGATTTTTACGTAACATGGTGCGTGCGGTTGTGGGCACCCTCTTGGAGGTCGGCTTTGAAAAAATGGATGCAGAGGGATTTCAAAAGGTATTGGCCAGTAAAAACAGATCTGCTGCCGGCCCCTCGGTCCCGGGACATGCCTTATATTTGTCAAAAATTGACTATCCAGAGGGTATTTTGCCCTAACACCACTGCATATGGCCAAAAACGGTACTGCTTTTGATTTTAAGCTGTTCAAGCGGCTGTTGACCTTTACTCGGCCCTATCGAGGTACGTTTGCTTTTGTGGCTTTTGCTGCAGTGGGCTTGTCGGTTGCGGGATTATTGGGTCCAATTTTCCTCAAAAACACCATCGATCTGGGGATGCTGCCCAAGGATTATGCCCTGATGGTCTTCTACATTTCACTCATTATATCGGCCCTGGTGCTCGAGGTGATTTTTCAGTTCAGTTTCATTTATTACGCCAATTGGTTGGGTCAAACGGTCATTAGAGATTTACGCCTTCAGCTTTTTGGTAAAATGATGCGTTTTAAAATGTCCTATTTTGACAAAAGTGCTGTAGGACGACTCACCACACGGACGGTCAATGACATTCAGACCATCGCCAGTATTTTTAGTGAGGGATTGTTTACCATCGCCAGTGATCTGCTTAAAATGTTGGTCATTGCAGGATACATGCTATATGAGAGTTGGCAGTTGGCGCTGATCTCATTTTCTATTCTGCCCGTATTGCTTTACGCCACAAGGGTGTTCCAAAGAGCCATGAAGAGTGCATTTGAAGACGTCAGAAATCAGGTGGCAAACCTCAATACGTTTGTTCAGGAGCGCATTACCGGGATGAAAATTGTTCAAATATTTGTCCGTGAAAAAACCGAATATGACACCTTTGTCAAGATCAATCAGGAGCACAAAAGGGCTTGGATTCGAACGGTTTGGTACAACAGCATCTTTTTTCCGATTGCCGAGATCTCTGGATCGGTCGCACTGGGTTTAATTGTCTGGTATGGCGGCATGAATGTCATGCCCGCGGGCGTGATCGATGATTCGGGCTTGACCCTGGGTTTGATTACGGCCTTTGTCCAACTGAGTCAAATGCTGTTTCGTCCTTTGCGGATGATTGCGGACAAATTCAACACCCTACAAATGGGGATGGTGGCCGCCAATCGGGTTTTTGGGATTTTAGACACCCAGGCGAATCTTCCTGATACGGGCCTTCAAGCCCCAAAAGAGATAAGCGGCAATATCGAATTTTCAAAGGTTCATTTTGGGTATAATCCAAAAGAACCGGTCATTCGAGACATTAGTTTTTCAGTTCCTGCTGGTCAAACCATTGCACTGGTTGGGGCTACTGGTGCGGGAAAATCGACCATCATCAACTTGTTGTCCCGATTTTACGAAATCGACCAAGGTCAGATCACCATCGATGGAATCTCCATTAAGGAGTACACCCTTGCAGGCTTGCGTCAACATATCGCTGTAGTCTTGCAAGATGTGTTTTTGTTTGCCGATACCATTTTAAACAACATTACATTGGGGGATCCAAACATTTCTGAGGCCATGGTTATTGAAGCGGCTAAGGAAATTGGTGTCCACGATTTCATCAGCAGTCTACCTGGAGGCTATCATTACAACGTTAAAGAGCGAGGGTCCACCTTGTCCTCTGGTCAGCGACAGCTCATCGCGTTTTTGAGAGCCTTTGTCAGCCGCCCAAGTGTGTTAATTTTGGACGAGGCGACTTCCTCTGTGGACAGTTATTCTGAGGAGCTCATACAAAACGCTACGGATCGCATCACTCAAGGTCGCACCTCGATCGTCATTGCGCATCGTTTAGCAACCATTCAAAAGGCCGATCAAATTTTAGTTATGGAAGCGGGGAAAATAGTGGAGCGCGGGCGTCACTCAGAATTGATAAAAAAGTCAGAGGGGCACTACAAAGGCTTGTATGAGGTTCAATTCATGAACGCATCAGCATCGGCTACTCACTGAGATCCTTGGCCAGGATTTTTTCCAGCTCATCTTGATCTTTAAATAAGACAAAATCGCCATCTTTTAAATAGGAAATCTGGCCACTCTCTTCTGAAACGACCAAACATACCGCATCGGTTTTTTCGGTTATGCCGACCCCAGCGCGGTGTCTCAACCCAAATCGTGCCGGTAAACTGGTTTCGTTTGAGACCGGTAAAATCACTCTGGTGGCGGTAATGGTATTGTCCTCGATGATCAGTGCACCGTCATGCAGTGGGCTATTTTTATAAAATATGCTCTCTAAAATGGGCTGATTGACCTCGACAGCCATGGCATCTCCTGTGCTTTTAACAAACTCCAAACTGTTGTTGCGTTGGAGCACGATGATGGCGCCAGTTTTGGATTGACTCATCT
>WTIY01000087.1 GCA_011525065.1 Flavobacteriales bacterium | reverse complement strand
GACCAAAAGCGTCATGTCCTTGTTGTGCGTTGAACCCATATCTGAAGAAGCTTTCCCTCGATCAGGCTCATGACTGATTAAATCTTGACGAACTGGATTTCCAGTAAGCACCAATTTTTCTGCCGGAAAAAACTGCTCCATGCCGTGATACGCAACACATATTTTAGAGGCCTTAGCGGACAACAGCTTATTGGTCATTCCAGCATAACTGTTTTGCTCCTGAATCAAGGTGGGAATTCCAAGCATTCCAGCCACGCGGAGCAAGGGACCACTGGCAAATCCACCAGTGCCCACGACAACATGGGGTTTAAACCATTTAATCCAGTAAAATGACTGCAAGAGACTGACCATGAGTTTTAAAGGTACCCACAGGTTTTTTAGAGTAAGACGCCTTTGAAAACCAGCAATCCATAGGCCCTTAATAACAAACCCTGCCTTTGGCACTTTTTGCATCTCCATGCGATCTTGAGCGCCGACAAACAGAATTTCGGCCTCAGGTTCTCGCCGTCGGATTTCCTGAGCTATCGCAATGGCCGGATAAATATGCCCTCCAGTACCACCGCCCGATATGATGTATCTACAAGGTCTCACTTAACAGATCTAAAGGATTTGAATGCGTTGATTTTTTTGGTTGACTGGCAGTATCGCGATGGGCACTCACACTCAAAATAGCTCCTAATGCCAGACACGTCGTCCATATCGAGGTCCCACCGCTACTGATCAGGGGGAGCGTTTGACCCGTGACCGGCAAGAGCGATACCGCGACACCCATATTCACAAAAGCCTGAAACAATAGAGGAACCCCTAGACCCACAACCAGCAGTCGTGCAAAATAATCTTGAGTTTTATAAACCAAAATGACCAATCGAAAAAGTAAAAACAAATACAGAAACATCAGAACTAATCCACCCGCCAGTCCAAATTCCTCAACGATAATGGCATAGATAAAATCAGAACTCGATTGAGGCAAGAAGTTCTTCTGTATGCTTTTGCCCGGACCCAACCCCATCATGCCTCCTGTGGCGATGGCTATATTGGCTTGAGTGATTTGGTAATCCTTTTCTTTGGCATCCAAATCCTCTTTAAAAAAGCTCTCAATACGACTGGTCCAAGTATCCACACGATTCGGAAATAGGTCTGGAAATGCTTTAGCCGTAAGTATGAATAAAGTCAATGCCAAAAGGCCCAATCCCAAAACAGAAGCAATATATTTTACGGGGTGACCAGCGACGAAAACCAACATTACAACCATACCAAAAATGAGCAAGGCAGTCGATAAATTTGCTGGCAGAATCAATCCAACCACGACAAATACGGGCGCCCATAACGGCCATATGGTTTGTTTAAAACTAATCTGAGTTTCTTTGATGCGTGCCATATAACGAGCCACATAAATCAATAAGACCACCGAGGCCAGAGATGAAGTTTGAAAGGTCACACCCACCACGGGAACTTTGATCCACCGCGCTGCATTGGCACCGGCAATGGTCGTGCCTTGAGCCATGGTCAATACCAATAAAATCATAACAATGGGCAAGGCAATCATAGAAAGCCCTTTAAAATAGTGGTAAGGAACCCGGTGTACGCCATATAAAATCACAAAACCTAGGCCCAAATGAGCCAAATGTTTAATCAAAAATTGAAGGGTATTTCCATCGCCATATAAATAGGCCAAATTACTACTGGCGCTATAAACAGGCATGAATGAAAACAAGGCCAAAAGAGCAATGATGGCCCATATGGCACGGTCTCCTTTTATATTTTTGATTAAATATTGCATCTCTAATTACAATTGACGAACAGCCGTTTTGAACTGACGACCACGATCCTCATAATTTTTAAATAAGTCAAAACTGGCGCAGGCTGGTGACAGTAACACCGTGTCGCCGCGCTCGGCCAATCGATAGGCGACTTGGACCGCATCCTCCATGGCTTGGGTTTCAACCAACATGTCTACCACAGACCCAAAACATTGTATGATCTTGTCGTTGTCTGAACCCAAACATATGATGGCTTTGACCTTTTCGTTCACCAAGGG
>WTIY01000195.1 GCA_011525065.1 Flavobacteriales bacterium | reverse complement strand
TGAAAGCATATAAGCGCGAAACCCACCACAAGATGAGATTTCTTTAAAGGGTCGTGGGAGACTACCACGTTGATAGGCCATAGGTGGAAGTGCGGTAACGTGCGTAGCCGAGTGGTACTAATTACCCGTATGCTTATGTACAACGTTCCCCTCCTTCGGGAGGGGAGCACACTCTTTTAGTTTACATCAATTGTTTGCATCGCATTTTTTTTCCTTTGTGTCAAGATATTGCTGCTTTTGACAAGATCAAAAGCCGTCTTTCTCTGTGAAAGATGAAAATTAAGGTGGCTATTGCGTCGGGGCTCACCCCTTACCATTCCGAACAGGGAAGTTAAGCCCGACTGCGCCGATGATACTGCATTCCTGTGGGAAAGTAGGTCGCCGCCTTCTTCTAGGCCTGCTGTATTCGTACAGCAGGCTTTTTTTATTACCTTTATTTGGTCGATAAACATTCATTAAATCATTCTAATTGCCATATGAAACAGTGCTGTATTTTTCTTTTCGGTTTGTTTGCCTTATTTGCCGCGCCTATAGAGGCTCAGGAGGTCATTGCTGTGATTCGGGAGCCCAATGTGGTGTTGCTCAGTCCACAAGACGGGTCTGTAATTGATCCGTCCTTCATCGATTTAACCCCACTTAATCAAGGACAACCTAAAGCATTAACTCAGGTTGGTGATCAAATTTGGATTGCCGATCAGACCGAGGACCGCATCGATCGATTTGATTTAGACGGCAACTACCTATCTACCATTGATACGGGTTTGGATAACGTCAAGGGTCTAGGTGTGATTCAGGACGAGGTATGGGTCACCAATGCAGGAGCAAATAATGGCGCTCCTGGCACTTCATTGGTGCGTTATGATCTCCAGGGCAATGCCTTGGGACACTTCGCGACAACTGGTTCGTCTTTTGATGTTTTAAATACCGGAGATGAAATTTATGTCTCATATATCGGAAGCGAGACCAGAATAGAACGCCGAGATGCACAAGGTAATGTATTGGGCGATTTAGTGCCTACTGGCTTGGTGACGTTTATTCAACAAATGAGTTTGGCCCAGGACGCCAATACAGTTTTCGCGGCAGTCTTTAGCAACAATGGCGCCAATACCGCGGGCTTATATGAATTTAGTAGAACTGATGGGAGTCTTGTTGACTTCTGGCAAGAAGGAAGTTTACGTGGGGTCATGCCATTGGACAATGGTCAGATTTTATTGAGTGCGGGAACCAATTACGGGGTAAAAATATTAGATCCCGTCAGCGGAAATACCACTCAATTGTGGGCTGAATCTTCTCAGTATTTTGCAAAACTAAATTTATCGCCGTGTACCGCGCCACCCACACCCGTGGGTCCGGCCAATCAAACGTTTAATTCTGGGGCGACCATAGAGGACATTGAGGTCGATCCTATTGATGTAATCTGGTTTGCGACAGAATCAGATGCTTTGAACAACATCAATCCACTGGCCGCAGGCACTGAATTGGTCGATGCTACGACTTATTATGCCATTCAGGTTGTGGATGGTTGCGCAAGCGCCCCTTTGGCCGTAACCATTACGATTAATGTTTTGGAAATTGGTCAATGGGAAAAGGGATCGATCATTTTGGCACCAAATCCAGGAATTGACTTAACGCGATTCACCTCAGAAACACCAATAAGTCAAATAGTTGTATTCAATCATTTGGGGCAGCGAGTTTATGCGTCTTTAATGAATGACCGTATGGGTGAGGTTTCACTAAATGGCTGGCCTGTGGGGGTTTATTTTATTCGATTTACAGACGAAGCCGGAAGGCGTCAGACCATGCAGTTATTGAAACACTAAGGGTCGAGTAGCGCTGAAACTACTGTCTTTATGCCTTTAAATAGGGTGTAGATCGTTGTCGCAACACCAATAATTCCCAGTGGCAATAAAAGATAAATGGGTAAGACGCTTTTGTTGATAAAAGCAAAGGTCAGGACATAAGTTGTGACGATAAGGAGCACTAGGGCAGCCCCCAGAATCTTCAGTCCTTTTATGAGCCTTTGTTTTTTATTCATTTAACAGCGTTTAAAGCAGCT
>WTIY01000206.1 GCA_011525065.1 Flavobacteriales bacterium | reverse complement strand
AAAGTAGCGCATTCAGTGGGCGCCAAATGCTCCATTCTGTCGGCCAACGATATGTAAACGCTGCAATGCAGTTTGCCGATGTCATACCTACGTTAATCCCGACGTGTATGAGCAAAAAAAATCTCAAGGATTACATTACCCACATAGATGGAGTGTTACTGACCGGAGGGCGCGCAAATATTGAACCTCATCATTTTGGTAGTAAAAAATTCCCGAAAGACGAAATAATTGATCCTGCCAGAGATCATACCGCTCTTAATTTAATCAAAGAGTGTTCAAGACTTCACATTCCAATCTTTGGCATTTGTCGCGGAATACAGGAAATCAACGTGGCTTACGGCGGCTCCTTAATCTATCGTGTGCATGAGCGTAGTGACAAAAAAGATCATCGAATGCCCCAAAATGATGACGCGTCACTGGAAGAAATATTTAAACCTAGGCACACTATAAAATTATCAAGAGATGGTATTCTTGAGAGTTTTTTGGGTCAAAGTCAGGCTGTTGTTAATTCCCTCCATGGTCAAGGCATTGATCGGATCGGCGATGGACTCAAGGTGGAAGCGATGTCAGAAGATGGCTTAGTTGAAGCGGTAAGCATCGAGGGTTATGAAACTTTCGGGATTGGAATTCAGTGGCATGCAGAATTCCACCCGGAGAGAGCGGAAAACTACATAAATAAAGTTTTATTCCAAAAATTTGGTATGTCTTGCCAAGAGTTTCGGTCAAAAAGATTACGACAATCTGTGTGAGGAATTTTCAGACGGCCACGGGTTGATCGCCTTTGAATTGCTCGTGCATTACCCGTATTTATTTAGATGAATAAATCAATACGATAATACTGCCATTTTAATCTTTGTCATATCCTCCATAGTATAGGGTATACCGCCTATGC
This sequence comes from Flavobacteriales bacterium, assembly GCA_011525065.1. Classification (GTDB taxonomy): domain Bacteria; phylum Bacteroidota; class Bacteroidia; order Flavobacteriales; family Flavobacteriaceae; genus BACL21. The sequence continues at coordinate 1,166 of WTIY01000206.1, read as the reverse complement.
CATAGCCAGATTGATTGCGACCGGCAAAGGGCATCCAATCTACTCTGAACGCAGTATGGTCATTGACCATAACAGCTGAGGCATCAACATTATTGAAAAACTGAATTATGTTTGAATAATTGTTTGAAAAAATTGAAGATTGAAAAGCAAAAGGCAAAGAGTTGCATTGCGATATGGCTTCACTGAGATTTTCACTCTCATAGAGGTTGATTACAGGGCCGAATATCTCATTTTTTGAGACTGCTGCTTCCTTTGGAGGATTTAATAAAACAGTTGGAGCGTAACAGGAGTTAGATACTCTTTTTCCACCAGCAATTACTTTCGCTCCACCATTTTGAGCTTCATTGACCCAACTCTCAACCCTGTCTACCTCTCTATTTCTGATCAGCGGCCCGCATTCAGTTTTTTCATAAATAGCGTTACCCACGGTTAAATTATTCGCGTATTCACCGAGCTTTGATACTATTTCTTCTTTTTGCTTACCCAGCATAAACACCCGCTGGACTGAAACACAAACTTGACCTGAATGATAAAACCCACCCTTTGCTAATTTGGGGACCAACAGATCGATATCAGCGGTTTCGTCCAATATAACCGGTGCAGCTCCGCCGTGCTCGAGCGCCATTCTCGTTCCTGGTGATAGCAGCGATCTTAGATGCCAGCCAACTTTTGCAGAACCAATAAAACTAAAAAAGTTTACACGTTGGTCAGTTACCATCTTCTGAGCCAGAGCAACGTCACAGCACGCCATCTGTGCCCAGCCCTTTGGCAAACCTGCTTCAGCAAGTATTGAGATAAACCGCTGACATGATAAAGGGGTGTCATCTGCTGGTTTGACTATGACAGGGCACCCAGTTGCTACAGCTGGTGCAACCTGGTGAACAATTAGGTTAAGTGGATGATTAAAAGCAGAAACCGCTATGACTAAACCAATAGGCTCCCTTGTAGTAAAAGCGATTTTACTCTCAGCAGCGGGTGTCAATCCCATAGGGATTTCACTCCCCACAATATTCGATATTTCACTCGCACACGACAAAACACCATCAATAGCTCTCTCAACTTCAACTCTTGCGTCAATAAGAGGTTTACCGCCTTCGGCTGCAATCAACATTGAGAGATCATCAAACTCTTCTCGCATTATTGACGAGGCTTTATGAAGAATTTGA
>WTIY01000171.1 GCA_011525065.1 Flavobacteriales bacterium | reverse complement strand
ACCAAGACCAATGCAGCGGTCATTAGTGCATTGATCAAAAAAAGCCGACTTATCGTTGAGGAGCAAATCTTGGATCGAATACCGAAATTTAAAGGGGCTGTCGAATCACTTTCTGTATTGTCGGAAGATCAGCAAAAAGCGTTACAGGCCGTAAATAATGTATTTGATTCTGGGCGTCCATGTCTTTTACACGGGGTCACCTCTAGTGGAAAAACAAGACTATACATTCACTTGATGAAGGATTATTTGGACCAGGGCAAACAGGTCCTGTTGATCGTGCCTGAAATTGCACTGACCACTCAGCTTATTGGTCGGCTGCAAAAATTCTTTGGGTCAGAAGTCGGGGTGTATCATTCTCGACAATCTCCTGCTGAGCGTGTTGAGCTCTATCGCAGAGTCAAGGACGGATCTGCGGAGGGGCGTATTATTGTGGGCGCACGTTCATCGCTCTTTCTTCCATTTAACAATTTAGGGCTCATTGTGTTGGATGAGTCTCACGAACCCTCTTTAAAACAACACAGTCCTTCGCCGCGATACCACGGCCGAGATGCCGCCATAATGCTGGCCCACCAGCATGGAGCACAGGTATTGATGGGTTCGGCGACGCCCTCCTTGGAGTCCTATTTCAACGCCAAAAAGAACAAATTTGGCCTTGTTGAATTGACACAGCGATTTGGTGGCATTGAATTGCCGGACATCCAAGTGATTGATTTAGGCGAGCAATACAAAAAAAAACTAATCAAGCATCATTTTAGTAGCCCACTTATTGAGGCCATTGAGCAGGCATTAAACAAGAATGAACAGGTCTTGTTATTTCAAAATAGAAGAGGATTTTCAGCCTTAATCGAATGTCTTAGATGTGGTCATGTCCCCGGTTGTCCGGACTGTGATGTCAGTTTGACTTACCACAGCCATCAACAGGTTTTGCGCTGTCATTATTGTGGTCATCAATCTGGCGTACCTGCCTTGTGTAGCGCCTGTGGTGGTAACGAATTAGATCGTGTTGGTTTGGGGACACAACAAATCGAAGAGGCCTTAGTTGAATTATTTCCCCAGGCGAGTGTCGCCCGAATGGATCAGGATACCACAAAGGGAAAACACGCTTTTGCAAGCTTGATTGATCAAATGAATCAAGGGACAATTGATATTTTGGTGGGGACGCAGATGCTGGCAAAAGGATTGGACTTCGAACGGGTGACTTTAGTGGGTATATTGAGTGCCGATCAATTGATGAATTTTCCGGATTTCCGCGCCCATGAGCGCGCTTATCAGCTCATGTCGCAAGTCAGTGGTCGGGCTGGTCGAAGACAGGCTAGAGGTAAGGTGATCATTCAGACTTATCAACCGGACCACCCTTTGTTGAAACAGGTCGTTACGGGGGATTATCAGAATATGTTCGAGCAACAAAATAAGCAGCGAAGTCAATTTTTATATCCGCCGTACAGTCGATTAATCAGAATTACGGTAAAGCATAGAGCGTTACCCGTGAGTCAAAACGCGGCTCGATGGCTGGCGCAGGTCTTATCGCAACAAATGGCGCCAAATGTCCTTGGGCCGGTAGCACCACTGGTTGGTCGCGTGCGAAATCAATATCTGCAACAGTTGATGATCAAAATACCAGTCCATCAATCACTGAGTAATTCTAAGCTATTTATTGAAAAGGTGCGTCAAAAGTTTTTATCTCAAAAGGCCTTTTCTCAAGTATCTCTAACGATAGACGTTGATCCGATTTAGAAGGCCTAATTATTTCCTGCCGCTGCGGCCAAAGCCTCAACCAAATCAGTTTTTCTATTCCGACTTAAGGGTAAACTTTGGTTTTCCAACTCAATTTGTTTGCTGTTGTAGCGCTGGACTTTATCCAAATTCACGATGTAAGATTTGTGAATCCTCAAAAATCGATCTTGCGGAAGTAACTGCTCGAAGGCTTTCATTGTCGATAAGACCACTAGGGAATCGAATTGGGTCACCAGTTTAACATAGTCGCCTAGGGCTTCGATATAGTTTAATTCACTCAAAAAAACTTTTCTCTTTTTTAAGTTACTCTTGACAAAAATGAAGTCTTCATCGTCGAAA
>WTIY01000278.1 GCA_011525065.1 Flavobacteriales bacterium | reverse complement strand
TTTATACAATGAGCTGAGTATTTTTCCAAAAAAGCAACAGGCCCTTGAATTCAAGGAGGTTCGCAAATATTTTATCCATGATATAGACACCTACAAAATTGTCTTTATCGATGGCAAGTACAGTTCATTTCTGTCTCAAACCACCCATGACGGAGTTGATGTCTGTTTGCTTTCCGCAGCACTGGGCAAGGACAAATACCGGCCGATCATTGAAAATTATTTCAATCGTGTGGCGCCGGACGACGGCATGACGAGCTTAAATACCGCCTTTGCTAGAGAGGGTGCTTACATCTACATCCCCAAGCATAAGGAGGTAGAAAAGCCCATTGAAATTTTAAACTTTTATTCTGGAGCAGAAACAGGTCTTTTGCTGCAACCGAGAAATTTAGTGGTGGTTGAAGATAACGCCCACGCACAAATTATCGAACGTCATCAATCTCTATCTGAAAACGCCGTTTTGACGAATTCTGTGACCGAGATATTTTTAGGCCCTAGAGCTCATTTAGATTGGTACAAAATTCAAAATGACCATCACCAGGCCTCACTCATTGACAATACCTTCATCAAACAAGAGCGAGATTCCATCGCCTCGGTACACACTTTTTCTTTTGGCGGTAAATTGACCAGAAACAATCTGAATTTTTATCAGCACGGGCAGAATGCCTCCTCGGTGATGAAGGGAGTTACGTTGATTGAGGACGCCCAGCACGTAGACCACAACACACTGGTGCATCACATCGCTCCAAATTGTACCAGCCATCAAGACTACAAAGGCGTATATGACGATAAAGCCGTAGGGGTATTCAACGGGAAGATTTTTGTGGAAAAAGAGGCCCAAAAACTGGATGCGTTTCAACAAAATAACAACATCCTGATCAGCGATAAAGCCACCATTAACTCAAAGCCTCAACTCGAGATTTTTGCCGACGACGTTAAGTGCTCCCATGGATGTACCATTGGTCAACTCGATCAAGAGGCCTTATTTTACATGCGGGCACGAGGCATTGCAGAAAAGGAGGCCAAAGCCCTTCTCATGTACGCTTTTGCCAATAACGTTTTAGAAAGCGTGGACATCCCAGAACTCAAAAAACGAATCAACAAACTGATTGCACTAAAAATGAATGTGCAAATCGGATTTGACCTGTAGACCCATGGGCTTTTCAATCGACAACATACGTGCTGATTTTCCGATATTGCACAGGCAAGTCAATGGCAAACCGCTGGTCTATTTTGACAATGCGGCTACAAGCCAAAAACCACAACAGGTCATTGACGCTTTGGTTCATTATTACAGTCATCAAAATGCCAACATCCATCGGGGTGTGCACGCCCTGTCCCAAGAAGCAACTGATGCCTATGAAGCCGCCCGTGATCTAATACAATCTTTCTTTAACGCAAAACATCGTGAAGAAATCATTTTAACCTCAGGCACCACCCACAGCATCAACTTGGTCGCCCACGGTTATCGCAGCTTACTCAGCCAAGGGGATGAAATCATAGTCGGGCAGGCCGAACATCACTCTAATATTGTCCCTTGGCAAATGGCTTGTGATTTGACTGGGGCTATTTTGAGGGTACTCCCAATGGATCAAAACGGTCAACTCAAACTTGACGATTTCCAAAACCTACTCAATACCAAAACTAAATTAGTGGTGGTCAATCAAGTGTCAAATGCTTTGGGGACCATAAATCCAATCAAAACAATCATCGATTTAGCCCACAAACAAGGGGCTAGGGTTTTGATTGACGGCGCACAAGCCAGCAGTCATATCAAGGTCGATGTACACGCATTGGATGTAGATTATTACACGACCTCTGCGCATAAAATGTGCGGCCCTACAGGGGTAGGCATGCTGTATGGGAAAAAGGAATTACTCGAGGCGCTTCCTGCTTATCAGGGCGGGGGTGAAATGATTAAAGAGGTTTATTTTGAGGGCACCACCTACGCCGGCTTGCCCCATAAATTTGAAGCTGGGACCCCAAACATTGCAGGAGGAATTGCATTTGGAGCAGCCATTAAATACCTCAATAGCATTGGGCTGGATGCCATCGCAAAGCATGAGGATGAGCTTCTTCAATACGCGACTGCTGGCCTAAAAGACATTGACGACCTGATCATTTATGGCGATGTGCCGGATAAAACAGCGGTAATTTCATTCAACATCAATGGGTTGCATCCCTATGACGTTGGAACCCTCTTGGACCAAATGGGCATCGCTGTGCGCACTGGGCAACACTGTGCACAACCCGTGATGGATTTCTACGGAATTCCCGGAACTGTGCGGGCGTCTTTTGCCTTTTACAATACCAAAGAAGAAATAGACCTCCTGATCAGTGGTGTCCGCAGGGCCGTAAGCATGCTTCTTTAATCCATAAATTATGATACGACGAATGCCTACTCCAATAAAACTAAATGTCCATAAATGCATCGTTTTTGCCGGGATGATTTTTTTTAGCCTTTTAAGCAGTTGCGGCGGATCAAAAATGAGCCCAGGATCAATTCAAAGTGGGCCTGAAGGATCTTACCGAGTCATTTCGCTTGACCAAACCCCGATAAGAGATACTCAACCCAGCATGATTTTGGATTTAAATCAAGCACGCGTTTCTGGAAATTCGGGGTGCAATGACTACAGTGCAGCTCTCGTCATGGACAAAAACACTTCTGATGAAATTCGTATGGATTCTGTGATGACGACAAAAATGTATTGTGATGATCAGGTTATGGCTGTAGAATATTTATTTCTTGGCAATATGACCAAAGCACAACGATGGTCGCAAAGCGGAGATACCCTATATTTGTCCAACGCAGAGGGCACCAACATACTGATTGCCGTAAAAACCCAATCCCAATGAATACTCAAGCGCAGCAGGAAATTATTGAAGAATTTGCCTTGTTCGATGACTGGATGGACAAATACGAGCACCTTATCGGTTTAGGCAAGTCGCTGCCCCTGATCTCTGATCAATACAAAACCGATGAATTTTTAATCAAAGGCTGTCAAAGTAAAGTTTGGCTTCGCGCTGATCAAAAAGAGGGTCGGGTCTATTACTCAGCCGATAGCGACGCCATAATCACTAAAGGCATCGTCAGTGTTCTTATTCGCGCATTCTCAGGCCTAAGCGCACAGGATATCGTGAAGGCCCCTACGGACTTTATCAAAGAAATCGGTTTGAGTGACCACCTTTCACCGACGCGAGCCAATGGGCTGGTCTCAATGATTAAACAAATGAAACTTTATGCCACGGCATTTGCCGCGCAAAACAATGCATAAACTATGAGCAGTGAATCCTTGAATACAGAAGAATTAGGCGATAAAATTGTCAAAGTACTCAAAACGATTTTTGATCCAGAGATTCCCGTAGACATCTATGAGCTGGGCCTAATTTATGATGTCCTTGTCAACGAGGACTCAGAAGTCAAAATTCTCATGACGTTAACCACGCCCAATTGTCCTGTGGCAGAGACTTTGCCCCTGGAAGTTGAAGAGAAGATCAAAAGCATTTCGATGGTCAAGGACGCTGAAGTTGAAATTACTTTTGACCCACCCTGGAGTCAAGATTTAATGAGTGAGGAGGCCAAATTAGCCTTGGGAATGTTATGAGTCAAGAGCCCATTGTCAATCGAGTCGCTAAAAGCCCACTGATCAATCTTGATTTGACTCAAATGACTCCTGACTTTCCAGTGGTTCATTTGGATTTAGCCCAATTCTTAGATCGAGGATTGGTCTTGCGCGAACAAGATTTTCGAGCGCAACTAGAGGCCTTAGATCTCACTATTTTTCAAGAGGCCTATGTCCGTATTTTTTGCAGTGTTGAAGCCATCATTCCGGCTTGGACCCATGCCCTAATTGCTGCTCACTTAGCCCATACCGCAAAAAAAATAGTGAGTGCATCCTTGAATGATTTTTCGAACATCACATGGATGGACCACATCGCGCAGATGAATTTAGAGCCATACCGGGATGGACTGGTCTTAATAAAAGGCTGTGGTGAAGGAGATGTCCCAGTGAGCGCTCAGACATTTTTGGCACAACGTTTGACCAAAATTGTAAAAAAACTAATGTTTGGAGAAGCCTGCTCTTTTGTCCCTCTCCATAAAAAATAGATGAATGACCTCGATCGACCCAACCAAGATGGTCCTTAGAAAATTGCGATGTGCCACCAATCTGTTTTGGTCATGTTTTATGATTCTTTGTGCTTGGAGCTTAAGAATGAATGCCCAAGAGACAGCCACTGGCCAAAACAACTACTGGAAGGAAAGTGCTGTCACCACCGTTTTGTTTAACCAGGCCGCCTTTAATAGAGAATGGCAAGGAGGTGGGGTCAGTAATATTTCTGGAAACGTAAATCTGACCTATAACCTGAACTACAATCACGATGGGGTTAGTTGGGACACTAAAGTCACCGCAGAATACGGCGCTGCCAAAATACAAACTAAAGACAATCTGCAAAAGACCAATGACCGCTTCGAGGTGATCTCTGTACTGGGCAAAAAAATAAAAAATAGCCCATGGTTTTATTCGGGGCTGTTCAACTTTAAAACTCAATTTGATTCTGGTTTTGAAGCGACTGAACGAACCGAGGTGGTCAATGGTGTTTCGGTTAAAATTAGTAGTGATGTTCGCAATTCAAAATTTTTCTCTCCGGCTTATTTCCTCTTGGGGCCGGGGATCTTGTGGAAAAAAGATGATAATTTAAAGCTCAACATCGCTCCGTCAACGGCCAAATTAATTGTCGTTTCAAGTCAGTTCACCAATCCAAACGATCCGAGAAACCGTCTAGACAATAGCGGAAAGTACTTTGGGGTTGCCTCAGGTGAAACCACGCGCTCGGAATTGGGGCTTGCACTCAATGGGTATGCCAAGGTGGTCTTGTTGCCGAATGTAGATCTTGAAAATATTTTAGGGCTCTACTCGAACTATTTGGATAAGCCTAAAAACGTTGACATCGACTATACAGCCAATTTAACCATGCGGGTTAATAATCTGATAACCACCAATATTGCCCTTCAAGCCATTTACGACGACAACGCCGTTAAGGGCTTTCAAATTCGACAAGCCCTGGGCGTTGGGGTCACCTACAAGCTCAAATAAGAGTGTTATATTCCCTTTGCCGGGTGTCAGAAGTATGATGGAAAGCTATATCATCGAGGGTTGTCCACTCATCATTCGTAAAATTCTTCGGGGTATAAAAAGTTGTTATACGGAAATCTGGTTACATGAATTTCACGGACTTTTTCATAAACAACTTTACGGAATTCAGCGAGGTTTTCTTTTTCAAGAGCCGAAATAAACAAAGCATCTCCATTTGTTCGTGCCATCCAAGTTCGCTTCCATTCCTCAATGCTGTTGTGTTTTGACGTTTTTTCAAGCGTCAAGTCTTCAGGATCCCATGGCTCTGGTGCATAAGCGTCAATCTTATTAAAAACCATGAGCGTGGGTTTGTCTTTACTGTCAATCTCATCCAAGATCAGGTTCACGGAATCCACATGATCTTCAAACGACTCATGAGCAATGTCCACAACGTGCAGTAGGAGATCGGCCTCGCGCACCTCATCCAAGGTGCTTTTAAACGATTCAACTAACTGGGTGGGTAATTTTCGAATGAACCCAACGGTATCGCTCAATAAAAAAGGCAGGTTGCCAATAACCACTTTACGGACCGTAGTGTCTAAAGTGGCAAAAAGTTTATTCTCTGCAAAGACCTCACTCTTACTGATGACATTCATCAGGGTCGATTTTCCGACATTGGTGTAACCCACAAGAGCCACCCGTACTAACGCGCCCCGATTTCCTCTCTGGACACTCATCTGACGATCAATTGAAGTGATTTTCTTTTTTAATAAGGCGATCCGGTCGCGTACAATTCGGCGGTCGGTTTCTATTTCTGTTTCTCCAGGACCGCGCATACCAATACCCCCGCGCTGTCGCTCCAAGTGGGTCCACATTCCGGCCAGACGGGGGAGCAAATACTCGTACTGTGCCAGTTCGACCTGTGTTCGGGCATACGAGGTGGTGGCTCTTTGAGCAAAAATATCCAGAATCAGGTTGGTTCGATCGATGATTTTGACCTGAAGTATTTTTTCGATGTTTTTCTGCTGGGCTGGACTCAATTCGTCGTCAAAAATCGCTGTGCTGATGTCATTTTGGTCAATGTAAGCCTTTACCTGATCCATCTTTCCCGAGCCAATGAAGGTTTTGGGGTTGGGCACATCTAATTTTTGGGTGTATCTCCTGCTTACCTCACCCCCGGCTGTAAAGGCCAAAAAAGCCAATTCATCGAGGTATTCTTTGGCCTTAGCCTCATTTTGCGACTTGGTGATCAGGCCAATGAGAATGACTTTTTCGTATTGTGATTTTTGTTTGTCTAACATGACGCGTAATGCCAAGCAAATGTACAAAACAAATCCAGGAGAATTAGGCCAGAGAACGCCCTTGGCCCGAATTCGAAACGCTTTGTCTAAAATTGACCGAATACTTAAAGATTTTTCTCGAAATTGCCTACTTTAGTCACTATAACCACCAATCATTTTACAATGAATACATCTTCGTCTCTTCGTTGGAAGAATTCACTACTGGCTTTGGCCTTAATTTTTACAACGAGCTTCTTCACTCAGGCCCAAAATGTCGATTGTTCTGCAGGCCCGGTGAACACGACCTATTGTTATGGCAATAACGACAATACCCAATTTGCTTTTCAAAGCAATAGCGGCTTACCATTAATCGTATACTTCAATGCTGGCCAAGTAGAAAGCAGTTTTGATGAGGTCATTATATTAGACTCTGACGGCGTTACTGATCTGAATGCTGCCACGCCATATGGAAATGGCGGGGATCTGACCGGATTGACCTACACCTCAACCGGAGATAGTCTTACGGTAATTATTCAGTCCGACGGAAGCATCAGTTGCCAAAGCAGCGGTTTTACCCCATGGGACTTTGACGTGTATTGTAGCACCTGTACCAATCCTACGGTTTTATTTGACACGGTGGGCGATTGTGAGACGAACAATCAATTTTTTGTGGAAGCAGATTTTACTGATTTGGGAACCGGCTTGTCTTATTTAGTGACGGACAACCAAGGTAGCCCTGCACAAACCATCACTTCACTGGGAACTTATTCTTTCGGTCCTTATCCTTCGCTGACTAACGTAGTCTTAACTGTGGCCAATGACAGCGACCCAAATTGCGTGATTGAGAGTCCAAGCCTGACCTTTTTCTGCATTACTGAAGGAACCTGTTCACTGCTCGACGCAGGAGACGATGTCTCCACCGAGTGTTCAGGACCGTGTGTTGATTTAGAGGCAGAACTCCTGGCCATTCCAGGACAAGGAACGACTTCCTATCAAATCCAGGGGCCGTTTTGTGACCTTCCCCCGCTTACCGGCGGAACCCCAACGAACCTTCTGATCGACGACCGCTGGAGCCAAGTCATCCCAATGGGCTTTGATTTCGAATACTTTGGGAACACCTACAACCAATTGGTCATGGGAGCAAACGGACAGATCAGTTTTGATTTATCTTTAGCCGATCAATACAACGGTTGGTCCATTGATCCTGCCGATCTCATTCCAAATAGTGAACCGAATTTCCCACTCAACACCATTTACGGTGCGTTTCACGATCTGAATCCAGCCATTAATCCGGACCCAGCGCGCATGAATTATTTTGTTACGGGAGATGCGCCTTACCGGATTTTTGTGATGAATGTTTTTGAGATGCCACACTTTGGCAGCAGCTGTAGCAGCTTTTTCACCACTCAGCAAATTTTGCTGTACG
>WTIY01000056.1 GCA_011525065.1 Flavobacteriales bacterium | reverse complement strand
AGTGAGTCATCCTCATGGATGACTGGCCAAATATTGGGAGTCGATGGGGGCATGTCTTCTCTGAAAATCAATTAATTGAATGACAACACCCGGAAAAAAGGAGACTTTAGCTCATTCACAAGACGTCAATCTTTTTTGGTTTCGACGAGATCTCCGACTCAGTGACAATCACGGATTACACAAGGCGCTGAGGGGGTCTTTTCCGGTTTTGCCCGTTTTTGTTTTTGATCGAAACATTTTGGATGAATGCGATGCCAATGACGGACGGGTCAGCTTTATCCACAGCAGACTGTCTGAGATAAAGAAAGAACTCAATGCTTTAGGGAGCGACCTATTGGTATATTACGGAACACCCGAAGAGGCTCTCGAGTATTGGTGCTCACGGTATCGGATTAAACACCTGATCAGCAATAGGGATTATGAACCCTACGGCATAAGCCGCGATCAAGCCATCGAGAAACTTTGCGAAAAACTTGGTGTGGGATTTCATCAATTTAAAGACCAGGTGATTTTTGAAAAGGATGAAATCGTAAAGGATGATGGCCAACCTTATGTCGTTTATACCCCTTACAGCAGAAAATGGTTAGCGAAACTAGAAGCCATTGGGCCCATTGCTGAATACCCCATAGAACCCAATCAAGATCGATTTTTTTCGATTCAAGCCCAACCTATGCCCAGTCTATCCTCCATGGGTTTTGAACTCAGTGATCAAATTGTATTGCCCTATGACTACAGCCCTTCGTTGGCAAAAAATTATTCTAGTCATCGCAACTTCCCAGGCCTGAATAAAGGAACATCAAAACTGTCACCGCACCTGAGATTCGGTAGTGTTAGTGTCAGAAAAATAGTGCGTAAGCTTCAGCCCATCAAAGACATAACCCTTTTAAAAGAACTTATTTGGCGTGAATTTTTCATGCAAATTTTATGGCACTTTCCAAAAACTACGACCAAGGCCTTCAAAGCGCCGTACGATCGCATTCCTTGGCGCAACAACCCCGATGAATTTGAAGCTTGGAAAAATGGCCAAACCGGATATCCACTTGTCGATGCTGGAATGCGGGAACTTAACAAAACAGGCTATATGCACAACCGGGTACGCATGCTTGTAGCCAGCTTCCTATGCAAGCACTTATTGATTGATTGGCGGTGGGGAGAGGCTTATTTTGCCCAAAAACTCTTGGACTACGAATGTGCGTCAAATGTAGGAAATTGGCAATGGGCAGCGGGAAGTGGCGTGGATGCAGCCCCCTATTTTAGAATATTCAATCCAATCACGCAAGTTGAAAAGTTTGATAAAAACAAAAGCTACATCAAAAAGTGGGTGCCAGAATACGATTCAACGCATTACGTAGAACCAATAGTCGAACACAAAATGGCGCGTGAACGCTGTCTTACGACCTATAAGGCAGCCTTAAACGGCTGATACGGCAAAACCGCGTTCAATTAGTCTATTCTGGTAATTTTTGCGCCGATGGCCCGAAGACGCTCGTCGATCTTCTGGTAGCCTCTATCGATTTGCTCGATGTTTTGAATGACGCTTGTCCCTTGAGCAGACAAGGCTGCGATCAGTAATGAAACCCCTGCACGGATGTCTGGAGAAACCATGTTTGTGGCCTTGAGCGATGAAGAAAAATCATGACCAATGACCGTCGCCCTATGCGGATCACATAAGATGATTTTTGCGCCCATATCGATAAGTTTATCGACAAAAAACAAACGGCTTTCAAACATTTTCTGATGAACCAAAACACTACCCTTAGCTTGAGTGCAGGTCACCAAGACAATACTCAAAAGATCTGGGGTAAATCCTGGCCAAGGAGCATCAGAAACGGTTAAAATGGACCCGTCCATATCGGATTGTATTTCATAAGACTCTTGTCTGGGTATGAAGATATCATCACCACGTCTTTCTAAGGTAATGCCTAGTTTCTTAAAGGTATCCGGTATAAGTCCTAAGTTTTCCCATGAAACGTCCTTAATGGTAATGCTGCTTCTGGTCATTGCAGCCAATCCTATCCAGCTACCAATTTCAATCATATCGGGTAAAATCCTGTGGGTACAACCTCCCAATCGTTCGACTCCTTCAATCACGAGTAAATTGGATCCGACGCCCTGTATGTTAGCGCCCATGGATTGTAACATGCGACACAATTGTTGTAAATAGGGTTCGCAAGCGGCGTTGTAGATCGTGGTGGTTCCCTTGCTCAGTACTGCCGCCATCAAAATGTTCGCCGTTCCAGTGACAGAGGCTTGATCCAGGAGCATGTATGTCCCTGTTAGACCATTGGGTGCCTCAACACCATAAAATCGTTCGTTTTTGTTGTATCTGAAACTGGCTCCCAATTTGATGAACCCCTCAAAATGCGTGTCCAATCTTCTACGACCGATTTTATCACCTCCAGGACGTGGTATATAACCTCGACCAAACCGAGCCAATAACGGACCTACAATCATAATGGAACCGCGCAAACTACTGCCCTCTTTCTTGAACAACTCCCCTTCTAGGTAGGTCAGGTCTAAATCATCGGCCTGAAAACGATAACTGTCCTCACTGAGGCGCTCGACTTTGACGCCGAGATGATCAAGAATGGTAATGAGTTTATTGACATCAATGATGTCAGGTATGTTTTCAATGACTACGGGTTCATCGGTCAAGAGCACGGCACACAAAATCTGCAGCGCCTCGTTTTTTGCCCCTTGCGGACGAATCTCACCGGAGAGTTCATGTCCTCCTTCAATGTGAAAAGTACCCATATGATTGTATTAATAGCGCTTTCGTCCTCGACCAGACTTGTGCGATTTCTTGTTGTAGCGCTGTTTTTTGTGTTTTATCAAATCTGTAGCCTCTGTTAAATCCTCATCGCTATCTTTGAGATTTAAGGCGCCATCTGACAACTCAAATAAATGATTAAAGATGACTTGATCCTCTACAGTATCCTTATTCCAACTCAAAAAACTCTTTTTCATGTGATTGGCTATGGTCATCACTAAAGCATCTTTTTTATCGCCATCTTCCCATTTCACTGCTACGTCAATCATTCGCTTAATGTTGTTGCCGTAAAAGCGGTACTTCGGGAAATTTTGTGGATAAGCCAACGGTTCAGGTCGTTCGGACAATTCCTCTGGAGAGGGCTTTGGATAAGGCGCGTCAACGTCCAATTTGAAATCTGAAATCATGAACAGTTGATCCCACAACTTGTGTTGAAAATCGGGCACATCTCTGAGATGGGGGTTGAGATTTCCCATAACCGCAATGATGCTTTTAGCACATTTGTTGCGCTCCTCGCGGTCCTCCATGGCCACTGCTTGATTTACCATCTTCTGGATGTGTCTTCCGTATTCAGGAATGATTAAATGCTCGCGCTCTGTATTGTATTCTAAATTATCTACTAACATTAGGATTGTATATCAATCAAAAAAATGAAGAATTTCAGTGTACTACCGAAGGTGCAAAATAATGAAATTAAAGAGAAATGACCCCGTCCACCGAAGAAACTTCCCTATATTTTTGGACAATGGCCTCTGGAGAGTCCATCACCAATTTAATGGAAATACTGCTGTAATTGCCATTTGAAGATTCACGCACTTGAATATCTGCCTCACCAGCCTTAAAAAATTCTCGAACCTGCTCAATTCTCTGCTCACCGGAGGGAACAATAAATTTAAACAAGTAAGGGCCAGGCCATGAACGATCCTCCGCCAATTGTTGGGTTAAACGCTCGTAAAATGCTTCAGAATTTTCTGTGGTCTTCAAGGGAATGGCAAATTTTTAACAAAGATAGCGCAAGCCTTTAAGAATAACTAACTTTGTCTAATTCATTAAACACAATGCATGGGGATAAAAGTAGTGCTCACAGGGGGGCCTTCCACCGGAAAAACAAGCTTGATTCAGCGTTTAGACGCCTTGGGTCACGAGTGTCAGCATGAAATATCCAGACAGATTACCCTCGAAGGCCAAAAAAGAGGCATCGATCAATTGTTTTTAAAAGAACCCTTGGCGTTCAGTAGGGCCCTTTTTGAAGGCAGGAAGGCGCAATTTATCGCCAGTGAAAAATCGACCCAAAAACAAGTGTTTTTCGATCGCGGTTTACCCGACGTGGTTGCTTACATGGATTATTTGGACCAACCTGCCCCAAGCTCGTTTTTAAGTGATTTGGATCGTTATCGGTATGACCGGGTTTTTATTCTGCCGCCATGGGATAACATCTATGTTCAAGACAATGAACGTTATGAATCTTTTGAACAAGGAAAGATTATCCATGGTTTTTTGCTCAAATGCTACACTAAATTGGGCTACATCCCCATTTCGGTGCCAGAGGGTTCAATTGAGGCGCGTTTAGATTTTATATTGAGTCACCTTCCAGAATAACCATGGAGACCATCGAATCTACACTCGAGCGATATTGGGGTTACCCGGCGTTGACTTCCTCACAAAATGAGATCATCAATACGTTGATCAGTGGAAAGGATTGTCTGGCAATTTTGCCTACAGGGAGCGGAAAATCAATCACCTATCAAATCCCCGGCTTGATGAACGACGGTTTTTGTGTGGTGATTTCACCCTTGGTCGCCCTTATGGAGGATCAAGTAAACGATCTCAAGTCCAGAAACATCAAAGCCGTTGCCCTTACAGGACCGCAAAGCGTGGATGACATGATTCGCATCTTTGATTTATTTCGTCACGGAGACTATAAATTTCTGTATTTAGCACCCGAGCGTCTGAAACATGACCTGGTTGTCGATTTTCTCCGTAAAGCGAATGTAAATCTATGGGCCATAGACGAAGCCCATTGTATCGCTCAATGGGGCTTTGATTTTCGACCTGCCTATCAACAACTCTCATCATTGCGCGAGCTGCATCCTGCGGTCCCTATTTTGGCCTTGACCGCAACCGCAACCGAGGAAATAATCACCGAAATAATCCGAGCACTTGGTCTGAGCTCACCAGAGATGATTCGCCGTCCAGTGATTAAACATAACATTGAAATACACATTGAACAGAGAGAGGATAAAACTGACAGAATTCGGGCCATAGCACGCGCCCAAAAGGGCACGGGTATTGTTTATGTTGCCTCGAGAAAACGGAGTGAGCAATTGGCCAAATCACTGGCCTCATCAGGCTTAGATTGTGCTTTTTTTCACGGAGGAATGGATCAAAAGCAAAAGCAAAAGGCACTGGATGAATGGCTCAAAAAGCCGCACCAAATTATGGTGGCTACTAGTGCCTTTGGAATGGGAATCAATCACCCCAGTGTTCGCTTTGTTATCCATACCCACGTCCCCGATTCCATCGAAAGTTATGTGCAAGAAATAGGAAGGGCTGCCAGAGATGGGAACAGAGCTCAAGCATGGCTCATTTATCATCAGGAGGATATCGATGAATTCCAACGACGTAAAAATGGACAGCGCATCAATCAGTCTCAACTCACAAAATTTTATCGTCACCTGTGTAATTACTTCCAGATTGCCTACGCAGAAGGACAAGGACAGACTTTCGGATTAGAACTCAGAGATTTGTGCAATACGTATCATTTGAATCACACACACGCCATGGCTGCACTAAATGTCCTAGATCGTTTGGGAGTCATCGCTTTAAAGCGCCAATTTGGCATCAAGACCAAAGTGCAGTTCGTGGCTGAGAGTCATGATGTCTATCAGGCCTTTGAGACCAATCAAGGAGCCGGGCTGATCGGACGTCATATTTTACGTCTTTACGGTGGAATTTTTCAAACTAAAATCGGGATAGATTTAAATCATTTGGCTAAAAAAACTGGTCTAGAGGTGACAAAAATCAAAGAAGCATTACTTTGGATGGTTAAAGGTTCATTGATTGAAATGGAACAATTTCAGACTGATTTACAAATGACTTTTTTGGTGCCAAGAGAAGATAAGCGCACCTTAAGTCCGCATTCAGCTGTAGTCGAAAGGTACGCTAGACGTATGACGGATCAATTAAAAGAAGTAAGACAATTGGTGCAAAACAAGACTCAATGCATCAAAAAACAGCTCAGCGAACATTTTGGTCAACCGCTGACAACGCAATGCGGAATGTGCAGCATTTGCCTGAGCAAAAAACAAAGCATTAATCGCACCGGAGCAGATGCCATAGCTTCCCTTGTACTTTCATTGCTTCAGGAACAAAGTTTAACCATCACAGAGCTCAGGGAAAACATTACCTTTGATCCTGCAGATGTAGACGCTGTATTGACTCATTTGCACGACAGCAATCAAATCGGCATCGATGCCGTCAATCGATATTTCATCAGGCCATGAAACCCTTGAACATCATCTTTATGGGAACACCCGAATTCGCCGCTGGTGTTCTAGAAACAATAATTTCAGGATCTCATCGCGTTATGGGCGTCATTACCGCACCCGATAAACCCTCCGGTCGCGGTCGAAAACTCAATCAGAGTGCTGTAAAAATTGTAGCCCAAAATCATAATTTATGCATTTGGCAGCCAAAAAACTTAAAAGATCAGGCCTTTATTGATGAGCTACACGCGCAAAAGCCAGATTTATTTGTCGTTGTTGCCTTTAGAATGCTGCCCGAGGTGCTTTGGCGCCTTCCAAAGTTTGGCACGTTTAATCTCCATGCCAGTCTTTTGCCCCAATATCGTGGTGCGGCCCCCATCAATTGGGCCATCATCAATGGTGAAACACAAACTGGTGTTACCACTTTTTTTATCGATCAAAATATAGATACGGGAGCCATCATTGACCAAATGGCCTGCAATATTGACCCAAAAGAAACAGCCTCAGGATTGCACGACAAACTTCAGGCCTTGGGCAAGGAATTGGTCGGAAAAACCCTGGATGACATCGCGCAGCAAACCGCAGTACCAAAGGCCCAAATTCAGTCAGAAACCCTCAAGGTTGCCCCTAAACTTGATGCCCATAACACCCGAATAAACTGGAGGCAACCCGCTGCCGAAATCGAAAGATTGGTTCGAGGACTCAATGCCTATCCAGGAGCTTGGACCTTGTGGCCCTCCTCAAAAGGCGAGCAAAAAGTAAAAATCTATGCCACTGCCGTGACCACAAATAAAAGTTCGGAGCCCGGCAGCTTAGTTTGGGACAAAAAGAACCTTTGGGTCCATACTTCAGATACGCTGCTGGCAATAACTGAATTGCAATTTCCAGGAAAGAAAAAAATGCGGGTTCAAGACCTTTTAAATGGGTTTAACTTTGGTTCATGGGATAAATTCGTGTAACCCCTTGCTATTGCTGAATTCACGAAATATCCAGTCGAAATTTCCAAGTTTATCAACAATGCGCTTGATTTATTAACAAAAACGGCGTTTTACTGCGTGTTTCCTTGCGTGGCTGGATTATCCCGTTAAATTTGTAGAGCAATTATATGCAAGTTTAACCAAAATTTTAATTTAAATTTTATCGTATGAACAAATCTGATTTAATCGATGCAATGGCTGCAGATGCAGGCATCACCAAAGCAGCTGCTAAAAAAGCCTTGGAATCTTTCTTAGGAAACGTTGGAGGATCACTAAAAGGCGGAAAGCGTGTTTCCCTTGTAGGATTCGGTTCTTGGTCAGTATCTAAGCGTGCTGCAAGAGAAGGAAGAAACCCTCAAACTGGAAAAACCATCCAAATCGCTGCTAAAAATGTAGTAAAATTCAAAGCAGGTTCTGAGCTATCTGACAGCGTGAATTAATGACTTTGATTAAGAAAAAATATACCCCGCTTCGGCGGGGTTTTTTTATGCCTGAAAATCAAATAGTTGCAGAATATGATATTTATGCTTAGCTTTAGTATATGCCACCTAACTCTCTCAATAAACCCGCAAAG